>PMWR01000420.1 GCA_003166055.1 Acidobacteriaceae bacterium | reverse complement strand
CCCCATCTCTCTCATTTTGGATATCTTGTGGCACGACTGAAATCGTGCCCTTGCGCACATTTCCGCCAAGGCAGACTCTTTCTACAAGCAAAAAGCGGCAGGCCCTGGGGCCTGCCGCAGGTATCGCGCGACGTGCTGAGAAAGTGTTGGAACTACTTGCCGGGCCTGGCGGGAGCTGAGGCCGGAGCGGGCTTTACGCCTTCAAGCACCGAGTGCGAGCCGACGGAGCGCTGGTAGAGGACGGTGAGGGATATGCAGGTCAGCATGAAGACGACCGCCGACCAAGTGGTGAGCCGGGTGAGAACGTTGGCCGCGGCACGGGGACCGAAGGCGGTTTGCGAACCCTGGCCGCCGAAAGCGCCTGCCAGATCGGCTGAGCGGCCCTGCTGCAAGAGAACGACAAAAATGAGGAAGACGCAGACCGCGATGTGCAGGCAAACGACGAAAATCAAGAGAATGTGCATTGCTTCAACTGCTTTCCATGTCTGCCCGGCGCACCTGGGCAGAAGAATCTTTGGTGCGGAGGAGGGGACTTGAACCCCTATGCCTCGCGGCGTCAGCACCTCAAGCTGGTGTGTCTGCCAATTTCACCACCTCCGCACAGAGGTGAACTCTACGAGTATAGCAAAGGCGGAGGGGGCTGAGAACCATGGCTGTTTGGCGCTGATCGATCTTGCCGCCTTTGATGCTGTGAACGATGGCAAGAGCGGCCAGCATGCCCACGCATCCGGGCTCGCACAATAGACTGGTATGATTCCCAATATCAGATTGGATGAAAGCGGGGTCAATTCCATTCCGGGGAAAGGGATTCGTCATTTGACGGTTGACAGGGCGGACGCCACCACATCCAACACATCGCGCGAGGAACTGCCTCGGGTTGCGGTTCTCATCACCTGCTTCAACAGGCGAGAAATGACGCTGAGGTGCTTGGACGCGCTCTTCGCGCAAGACTCGNNACGCTTTCCGAAAGTGCGGCTATTGTCGGGAACCGGCGATTTGTTTTGGAATCGTGGGATGCATATGGCATTTGGCGTGGCCTTAGCCGAAGACTTCGACTATTACTTGTTGCTAAACGACGATACCTTCTTATTCAAAGATGCGATATCCCGAATGTTCAGCACTGCGCGCGAAATGCAGCACCATGGCNNGGGTAGGTCAAAGAACCTTCCGCATGGCACGGGCTAATCCGGACCGCGCAGAAGCCTGCGACACAATGAATGCGAACTGCACTCTCATTCCAAGGGTTGTTGCACAGAGAATCGGAAACCTTGACAAGGCTTTTCAACACAGATTCGGCGACGTCGATTATGGTCTTCGTGCGAAAGCTCAGGGCTTTGCGATCTACATGGCTCCCGGCTTTGTAGCTGAGTGCAGGGAGGACGCCGAAACTGGAACCTGGCGCGACAGGAATGCCGGGTTCCGAACGCGCTGGGCTTACCTGAATTCGCCGAAGGGATGTCCCTGGCCGGAGTGGGTGTTGTTCGCAAAGCGACATCTCGGACCTCTGTGGTTCCTGTATGCGGTCTCGCCCTTTGCAAAAGTCATTCTGCAGTCTGTCTTGAGCGGTAGATTGCGGTAGCAGCGGGATTGCTTCTCTGTTCGGCGCTCATGGTGACGAGGTGGCGTTTTCCGGAGATCTACCCGCCTTTGCGCCCCATTGCCGCCATATAAGCCGAAGTACCTGGGGCGCCGGATGGCTAACCCGCCATCAACTCAACAACACCCCAAAGCGGTTTTTCTATTGAGGCTTGTCGAAGTGTTTTTACATACTCGCTGACATTGAGGCCGGCGATAGCTTCTGCCGTATAGGAGCGAACAAGAGGATCTTCGTCCTTGAGCCTTGAACCCGCGTATGCCAGGTTAGGCGGTGAGCCGCCGCATCCAGGCGGCCAGGGCCTGCTGATCGGCTGTTCCAGCAGCGTGGGCGGCATGTACGTTGCGGCGCTCCTCGGGGGCGCGATTCTGGCTGATCTTGAATTTGCCTTCGATTCTCGAAATCGGGATGCGGAAGCCGACAATGCCGGCCAGCATGGAGCGGCGGAAGTTGTCTGGCATGGCGTGCCATTTTTCGGCAAAGGCCGGCTCGTTGGCCTGGATGAGGCCGGCGAGCAGCGCATCTTTGCCGGGATCGTCTTCCACCAGTTCAAGGGTGCCGTAGGCGTGGATGGCGATGTAATTCCACGTGGGGACGGAGAGCGGATCGCCGTAATTGGTGGGCGAGACGTAGCTGTGCGGGCCGGGAAAGACGACCATGGTTTCGCGTTCGGCGAGGGATTGCCAGTGGCGATTGGCGATGGCGAAGTGGCCTTCTATGAGACCGTGCGGGCCCTCGTCTTTCACGACCAGCGGAAGGTGGGTGGCGACGAGCGGGGCTTGAGAGTCAGGGGCGGATCGCGGGCCGAAGAGGATGGCGAACGAGTAGGCCTGCATCGCTTCAATGAGGATGGAGCGGTCGGCGACCTGATTGAATTTGGGGGAGTACATGAAGCTCCTGAAGAAACAGTTGTCAGTGGTCAGCTGTCAGTGGTCAGTAACCGGAAATACGGTATCTATTGAATGCGCTCGAAGCGGAAGCCGGCTTCGCGCAGTGCGTGGCTGATGGCGGTGATGTGGGTTGCGCCGCGGGTTTCAAGGGTTACGTCGATCACGGTTTCGCCGAGGCTGACACCATAGTAGGCGCGGTTGTGAATGGTCTCGACGATGTTGGCGCGTTCACGGGCCAGAATCTCAGTGAGATGGAGCAGTGCGCCGGGGCGGTCCTGAAGGTAGACGCGCACGCGGAGCAGGCGGCCATCCTTGACCAGGCCGCGCTCGATGATCTTGGCGAGCAGCGTAACGTCGATGTTGCCGCCGGAGACCAGGATGACGGTGCGGCGATGGCGGAGATTAGTTTTGGATTGGATGACCGCGGCCAATGCGGCTGCGCCCGCGCCTTCGGCGAGTGTCTTCTCCTGTTCGAGGAGCATGAGGATGGCGCTGGCAATTTCTTCGTCGTCGACGGTTACGATCTCGTCGACATAGCGGTTGACGAGGGGGAGGGTGAGGTCGCCGGCGCGACGGACGGCGATGCCGTCGGCGACTGTGGCTTCGGCGGCGATGGTGATGGGATGGCCGGCCTCGCGGGCGCGGAGCATGGAGGGAAGCTTCTCCGGTTCGACTCCGATGACTCGAATCCTGGGATTGGTTTCCTTGAGCGCGCAGGCGATGCCGCCGATGAGGCCTCCGCCGCCGATGGGAACCACAACGGCTTCGATATCGGGGACCTGGTCGAGGAGTTCGAGGCCGATGGTGCCCTGGCCGGAGATGACATCCGCATCGTCGAAGGGATGGATGAAGGTGCGTCCTTCTTCGAGGCGGCGGCGCAA
>PMWR01000247.1 GCA_003166055.1 Acidobacteriaceae bacterium | reverse complement strand
AAATCGAACAGCCGCAAACCCAGCCGGAACTTCCCGCTTGTGGTCCGTTCCACCATGCGGTGACGCTCCAATACCATGAGAAATCGGTGCGCCGTGCTCTTGTGCAGTTGCAGCGACGACGCAACCTGAGCCAGCCCAAGCGGAGTTTCGCTCTCTCCCAGCAGATCCAAAACGGCAAAAGCCCTGTCCAACGCCTGCACTTTGTACGTGCCTTGTGGAGCAACATCTCGCATAATGGTCCTCTATTTCGCCCTCTGAAGTTACTTTCAGTCTTCTAGATAAGATGAGCCATGTCAACCAGTGGGACGCAATTTCTTTTAATGGGACCGGAAATGCAGCCCGATCCAATCGTTTTTTCCGCCGCCATACATTTCGCCCCATGGTTTCCTTAGACCCAAATGCTTTCCTTAGACACTCGGTGAGAGAATCGCAACAGATCAAAGTCCACCGATCGGAGATTCGTTTGATCCAATCCAAATTTGCTTTCGCATTTCTAGCACTTACCGCCGCAGGCCTTTGCGCGCAGGATGCAACTCCCCCGATTTGGCAGGTTCATCAGGCCCCTGACCAGGATGGCGTCTACTACTCCGGCCCCGAAGTCAGCGTGCCGGTCCTCGTCCGCGACATCATCGCCGGCTACCCCTCCAACGTCGCCCAGAAAGATGTACAAGGCTTTACCGTGCTGGCCATGGTCATCGACGCCAAAGGCGTCCCCCAGCACATCCAGGTGCTGCATAGCCACGGCGACGCATTCGATCAGTCCGCAATCGCAGCCGTGAAAGCGTCAAAGTTTGACCCCGGCAAGCTGGCCGGCAAGCCTGTGCCNNGTCGATGCGGACTTCGCCGATCCCTATGCCAAACACCCTTACGTGGAGGTCGCGATCGTGACCGTTCTGGTCGGCGTGGACGGCCTGCCGAAAGATGTATACGTCCGCCGCGGCCTCGGCTTCGGTCTCGACGCGAAGGCCAAGGCAGCCGTCGAGCATTACCGCTTCCTGCCCGCCACCAAAAAGGGTAAGCCCGTCGAGGAGCGCCGAGACATCCAGGTCAGCTTCGCCAAGTTTTGACAAAAGACGCGCCTGCGGAAGTGTGCTTCTATGCGCGCGCCGAGAGCCGGAAATAAGCGGCTCGCGGAGGCCGTGGAGCGTTTGCATATAATTACAGCGGTTTGTGAGATGATGTCTCCATACAGGCCACAATCTGATCGTTTTTTGCGTCGTTTTGACGCTAAAAGCAGGGGTTTTTACGCACTTTGCCTGCGATTAAGGCAGTGCGCCTGAACCCTGAAGAAGGACTGCGTGCCGGGATGGGGGAGGAATGGGAATGCATTTGACGAAAGGAATTCGGGATCGGCTGCTGGAGAGGCTGGAGGAGGCGACGTTGCCCTTCCGGATGGCGCAGAGAGCGGGGTCGGGCCTGACTGGGTCGGGACTGGCTGGGTCGGACAATGCAGGGTCTCACAAGGCGGGGTGCACGGAAGGTAGTTGGCTGTGGGCGGTACGGACGGCGGTGGGGACGCCGGTGGAAGAGTTGGCGCGCCGGCTGGGTGTGCAACAGAGAGAGATTTTCCGGTTGGAGCAAGCGGAAAGGGAGTCGCGGATCACGCTGGGATCTCTCGAACGGGCGGCCGAAGCGATGGATTGAGAGCTGACCTACGGATTGACGCCTAAGCGGGGAACGCGGGGGGCGATGGCGGCGGCGCGGAATGCGGCGCGGGAGAATGCGCTCAAAAAAAGACGGATGGAGTTGAATGAAAGGCGGGCGGCGGCAGGCAAACCGCGCACGGGTCGCGACCCGCAACTGGCGGCGATCAAGGAACTGTTGCGGCTGGCAGAGACAGGGGCAGCGNNTGGCGGACCGCCATGTGGGCTGGAATTCGCGGAAGATCGCCGAGGCACTGATGGCGAAGGCGCTGAAGGGTGAATTGGGGCCTGTCAAGATGCTGGTTGAGCTTGCGGAGCAGAAAGGCAGATGACAGATTGCAGATGATAGGGAAGAAGGTAGTAATTCCCGGGTCTCAAAGGATTCCGGGTTGAGGTCTGTGGCATCCCCGGTCCCGAGTGCGAGCGACCGGGGGCACCCTCATTTGTCGTTTGGATTTATCCCGGGATCGGGGCCACCCGCCTCAATGTGGTGCCACAGATGATCTTCAGTGTATTCTACCCTCAGGAAAGGGGACTTTCATGGCCAAAGATGAAGTGTTTATCGAAAGGCGTGGACAGGGAGATTATGCGGTAAGAAAACCGGGTTCGGAAAGGGCCAGTGCAGTACTTCCAACCCAAGCCGAAGCCATTGAGCGGGCTCGTGAGATGAACCCGGATGCGGCAGTTCACGTTGAGCGCGTCCGTGACACCAATGTTGGCGGCAGGGACAAATGGCGGAAACCCTAAGAGCCAAATGCGTCAACGCGGGATTTTGAAAAATCCAACCTCCCGCTCCGCAGTGTCTTGGATTCAATGTCGACTCTGCGCGTTCGCAAACTGATTACGGCCGATTTCCTACTTCTTCTTGTACTGATTCTTGATCCGGGCTGCGGCCTTGTCGATCTCAGGGAAGAGTGTGCTTTCATTGATGCCAAGATTTGCGAGTGCCTTTCGAATAGGTTCCTTCGCTTTCTGAGGAACAAGGAATGGTGTTTCTTCAATCTCGTACGGAAAAAATAATTCCTTGAATGGATCTATGCCGTAGAGGATGAAGGCGCCGGCTTGCGCCAGGATTCGCCTATTGCTCATTTTGGGATGAACATAATATGGCTGAAGCAAATCTATTGGTTTGATAATTGGCTGAAAATATGATTTTTCTGACCTAATAAACTGATGAAGTCGTTTTATAACGCCATCAGCATTGAATTTCGTGATTTGCTCGTCTTCAGGTAGCTCTATTAGCAACTCTTTCAATTGATAAATCTCACCCTTCTCCTCAGATGTCATATTGGCCAGGTTGGCAATGCAACTTACTGAATCGCTGTCAAAGTACTTCTCGCGCTCTGGCGGAATAGCGAAAGCTGTGACCATGCCGTCACTCGGGAGGCTGCCAAGAGGACCTGGGTCGGTTGCAAAGTATAGCGCGACCAGCGCATTCCGCGAAACATCCAGCAATCGAGTCGGCAGTCCAAAATGCTGCATCCGGACGAGCTTATCGAACATGGTTTCGTCGGATGCAAACTCGCTAGGATGAACTGAGATCAGATCCCGAACCGCTCTTTTCTCATTCTCAAGAAGCTGTTTGAACTCAGGACGGAATATGCCCGCTACAATTGGCCAGGAGGCATCACGCTGGCCGCAAAAGCATTTCAAGTATTTAGAGCCTGACAGGTACTGTGCAAACGCTTCTATGAAGTTAGTTAGAGTTCGAAGCGGGACAGATGGGGTCTTGCTTTTCTTAGCCATGCGACTCCGAAGATGGTCCGATACAGAACGGGTGTTGTACGGTTTACTGAGTTGGCCTTCTATAGTAAATGGGGCGGGTGGCCGTGGTCTCGTACCATACATTATCAAGTTCAGGGCGCCTCCGGTCCCTCGCTAGGGACCGGGGCACCCCCGGCATGGTCTGGAGATCTCAGCGGGACCGGCGCCACCCGCCTCCTTGTGGCCGCGTCGACTCTAGTGTCCTGTCTCTGAAGTTCCTTTTAAAAATCGCGAAAGGACAGAAGCAGATCCTTCGACTCACCACCCCCAAACTGAAAAGCGTTTGGGGCCCCATTCCCACCCCAGCGACGAAGACCTGTCGCCGGGGACCCCGGTTCGCTCAGGATGACAGGTCGGTTTATGGGATGGATTTTAGACTCAGGACGAGGACCTTTCCGCCGTGTGCATGATCTCGCCGCTGTGCTGCCCTACGCCGGCACCACATCCCCTTCGCCCGGCGCAAGAAACAAATTCGCTTCCAGCCCATGCTGCCGCGTATAGAGGTCGTAGTACCGCCCGCCCATCGCAAACAGTTCCGCGTGGTTTCCCCGCTCCACAATCTTTCCCTGTTCCACCACCAGGATCTG
>PMWR01000574.1 GCA_003166055.1 Acidobacteriaceae bacterium | reverse complement strand
ATGCTCGATGTGATCAGTCCCTGTGTGACCTTCAACGATCACGAAGGATCGACCAAGAGCTACAAGTTCATGCAGGAAAACGACGAGCCGATCAACGAGATTGGCTTTGTGGCCAGCTTCGATGAGATCGAAGTGGATTACAACTCCGGCGAAGTTTACGAAGTGGAGATGCACGACGGTTCCAACCTGCGCCTGCGCAAGCTGCACGAGGACTACGACCCCACGGACAAGGCCAATGCGGTGCGCACGCTGATGGAATCGGCCAGCAACGACGAGATACTTACCGGCGTGTTCTACATCGACACCCAGAAACCGACGTTCATCGATTTGCTTAACGTGGTGGATGAGCCGCTGGCCACGCTGCCGGAATCCGTAACCAAGCCGCCGAAAGCGGCGCTGGATTCGCTGATGCACAGCCTGCAGTAAGTCCCAATTCGATCCAACAAGAATCCTCCTTTGAGCTTTGCGCGCAGAGGAGGATTTTTCTTTGGGTTGTGCGGGTCTTCCCAACTCCCGCGTGCGTTCGTTATTGTAGAAGGCGTTGCGCCGCAGTGCTCATCTGCAAGCGCAACAGGAGACGCATGTGACCGGAGCAGGGAAGTCGACCTTCAAGCGGTGGGATGATATCGAAGTTGAACAGTTGAGTTCGCTCATCGGACGGCAGTTTGTCGTTGGCGCCAATGTGATGCTGGCGCGGGTGCTGCTGAAGAAGGGCGCGCATGTGCCCTTGCACAGCCACCATAACGAGCAGATCACATACATTCTTGAAGGAGCGCTCAGGTTTCTGATCGAGGGGAAAGAGATGACCGTGCATGGCGGCGAAGTGCTCTGCATTCCTCCGCATGTGCCGCATGAGGCGTTTGCTCTTGAAGACACGGTAGATCTGGACATCTTCAATCCGCCGAGGCAGGACTGGATCGACCGCGACGATGCGTATCTCCGCGCGGAAGGCAGATGAGAAAACGCCGCAGAGACGGCTGCATACGAGGGAACCGTTGGATCTTGGATTAAAGGGTCGCAGTGTGATTGTGGCCGCGTCAAGCGAGGGAATCGCACGCGCGGCCGCGATGAAGTTTGCCGAAGAGGGCGCGCGCGTGGCCATGTGTTCACGCGATGCGAGGAAGCTGAACGCCGCGGCAGACGAGATTCGCAGCCGCTACTCCGCCGTGGTGATAGCGGAGCCGCTTGACGTGACCGACGCCGCCGCGGTGAAGGAGTTTGTCGCGCATGTGGCGCATGAGTTCAATGGCCTGGATGTGTGTGTGACCAACGCGGGCGGGCCGCCTCCGCGCATGTTTCTTTCGACCACCACCGAGGAGTGGCATCGTGCTGTCGAGCTGAACTTCATGAGCGTGGTTTACTTTGCCCGCGCCGTATTGCCGCACATGCAGCGGAAGCGCTGGGGAAGGCTGGTGACGCTCACTTCGGTCTCCGTGCGCCAGCCTGTCCCGGAGCTGATTTACTCGAACGCGGTTCGGAGCGGCGTGCTGGGCCTGGTCAAGAGCCTGTCGAACGAGTTTGGAAGAGACGGAATTACTGTCAACAATGTTGCGCCGGGGTATACCGCTACGGAACGGTTGAAGGAACTCGCACGCGTGCGAGCCGCGGAGGCTGGCCTGCCGGAGGCAGACTGTCTGGCTGGATTGGGAGAGCAGACCGCGTTGCGGCGCGTGGGCCTGGCGGAAGAAGTTGCCGACGCCATTGTGTGGCTAGCTTCCGCGCGCGCTTCCTACATCACGGGGCAAACGCTCCTGGTGGATGGGGGCCTGTCCAAGGGAATCTGATTCCGGGTATGCGCACAGAAGGCATTCAGGAAAACACAGACGCAGAGCAGCGAAAGGGAGCATCCAGAGAACGGAATAACACGAAATGAGTATCCCCAAGGGCATTTGCTGCATGTAAACTCATCGCTGGAGTTGTTCGTCTACTTCCGTTAGAGGCCAGCGAACAGCCATTGGGAGTCTGAAACTACGGTAATTCAATGGGAGATTACTGTGGTGACGATTCAATGTATGTTGCGGGTAAAAACCAAACAAGGAGGAGTTCGAATTGAATAACTTGCTCGTCAAGCTCCACGTTAAGCTCCAGGTCCTGAACAGCCACGAAGAAGGTCAGGATTTAGTCGAATACGCTTTGGCCGTGGCCCTGGTCGCGTTTGGCGCCGTCGCCGGCATGCATGCTCTTGCAAAAGGGCTCGACACTGCATTCAACACCGTCAGCACGACGCTCTCAACCTCGGTCTAGTTTGCGATGGTGGCGTAGCCTTTGGGCCTCCCCAGGCCCATGTTGACCATTATTCAGCGGAAGCGCATGACTCCCCCGTGTCTTCTTGCCTTCCTGCCTGTGACCTTCACAATTCAATCGCCGATATCTAGTGTGGTGGCGTAATCCTCACGCCCAGGCCGTTGAGTTTGCTGCGCGCCTGTGTGGCCTCGGGAGTTTGCGGATGGCGTTGAATGAGTATGCGTAGCTCTCGTGTGCCGGCATCCTTTTTGCCCAACTGAATCAGCGCCAGTCCTTTGCGGAGCTGCGCGGCCGGAGCTTTGGGGCTGCCGCTGAAACCTTCCAGAACATTGTTGTAGGCTTTCACCGCGTCGGCGTAATCCTGCTGGCGATAGGCAATCTCGCCGAGGTAGAACTGCGCGCTTCCGGCCAGGTCGTCGGTGGGGTAAAACTGCAGCACAGACTGAAATTCGCCCGTCGCCACGTCGTAACGCGCGGCGTTGTAGTCGCGCACGCCGGCCTGAAAAGTCTCTTGGAGCGGTGGCGCCTGGTTGGCCATTGGGGCTGCGCCGGTTCCTGCCGTGGTGCTGCTGTCGGTGCTGTCGGGTGAGCCGGTTGGCGAAGTTCCATTCGGGACTGCGGGGGCTGCGGGCTGGGGCGGAGTCTGGATGTTCTGCAGCTGGGTCTGCATGTCCTGGATCGACTTGTCGAGCTTGGCGATACGTGACTTCAACTCGTCTACGGAGTCGTTCAGCGACTGAATCTGGCCGGAAACGGTGTCCATCTTGCCGCTGTTTGCCTCGTTCTGCGCATTGATCTTCTGCTGCAGGGCGTTCACGGTGGCGGTCATCTGGGTGGCGTTATCGGCGGTCTGCTGGGCCAGATTTTGCAGCACGCCGAAGCGCGTGTCCATGGTGGACTGAAGGCGTTGCATCATATCCAGGAGCTGCTGCACCTGGGTTTGGAGTTCGATCATCTCTTTCGAGGCCGCGTGCGCGGGCATGGGCGCTGAGCCAAGAACGACGGCCAGGAGAGCGGCCAGAAGGAATCGATTGCGAAGGGTACGTACTGTGTGCATTTGTCACCTGCGAAGCAGATTACAGATGACAGATGACAGGTTACAGTGAAAACCGCAGCGTGCTAAAGGCCGGTTGGTTACTGCCTTTCGAAGCTCAGCATCGCCAAACGGAAACTGTCATCTGTCATCTGCAATCTGTCATCTTTCATCGGTTATTTTACCTGTCGAGCGTGAACCCGGCGCGGCGGTTCTGCTGCCAGCACTCTTCCGTCGACTCGGTGCAGAACGGTTTTTCCTTGCCGTAGCTGACCACGCGGATGCGGCTGGCGGCCACTCCGGCGGTTACCAGGGCATTCTTTGCGGCGTCGGCGCGATTCTGGCCCAACGCGAGGTTGTACTCATTGGAACCGCGCTCATCGCAGTAGCCGCCGATGACGATTTTCACATCGGGATGGCTACCCAGGTAGGCGGCGTCGCGCGAAAGCGTAGCTTGCGCGTCGCTGCGGATGTCGTAGGTATCGTAGTCGAAGAAGATGTCCTGGACATGGGCCTTGAAGTCTTCCTCAGCGCTCACTGTGGTGGATGGGACACTCACGGCGGGCGGGGAGTTGACGGTCACGCTGGCGGTTGCGTCCGTTGAGCCGCCATCGCCGCGGGCCACCAGGTGATAGGTAGTGCTGACAGTGGGAGTCACGGTCTTGACGCCGGATGTGGGCACGTCGCCGATGCCATCGATTGAGACGCTGGTGGCATCGCTGGTGCGCCAGGAAAGCTGAACCTGGTCTCCGGCTGAAATCACGGCTGGGGTTGCGGTGATTGTCGCCATCGGCTTCATTGCGGCGGTTTGTGGAGCGGTCTCTGTGGGGGCTAACGGCGCCTCTTTTTTCTTGCAACCTGCAATTGCAACCAACGCGACCAACAGTACAACAGGGATCAGAATGCGATTCATTTCTTTCAAGGGGGTTTCTCCTTCCGAAAAATCAAGAGCGCAATTCCGAGCGAGCCAGCCTCGTTACCCGCTGTTTTTTTCTTGAGCGGACGGCCTTTGCCTCTACGGAAAAACGTTAACGTTAGGGCCGGAGCCGCATTTCGGTCGATAAGACAATGCGAAGCCGACGTTTCAATACACCAGACCCATCCTTAGTGGCAGATGCTGGCGGGTAAGTGAACGATTCCATGATAGTCCAGTGAATCCAGCTTTTATGAGCGGTTGGGACCATCCTAAAGCGGTATCCCCCTCCGAAAAATCACTTCCAACTCCAGTTGGGCATAAAGTTATTGCCCGTGTGGGTGAGTTGATGCTGCTCGGTGCCGTCGGCCAGCATGGTCCAGATCTCGGTGTGACCGCCGATGGCGCGTTCAAAGACGATGTGGCGTCCATCGGGCGCCCAGGAGGGATAGTCGTTGCTCCCGGATTCGTGGGTGATCTGGAGGTACTTCTTGCTGGCGATATCGATGACATGAATGTCGACGCCGCCGGGATCGCCGGGGCCGTATTTGCGGTTCCAACTGAAGGCCAGCAACTGTCCGTTGGGCGACCAGGACGGGGAAACGGCATAGCCACCATCCGTGATGCGCTGCACATTGGAGCCGTCCTGATCCATGGTGTAGATCTGCGGGAGGCCGGTGCGGCCACTGACCCAGGCAATCTGCGCGTTGGTGCGCGGGTTCCAGGTGGGTGCGATGTCGGGCCCGCGGAAGGTGGTGACGCGGCGCAGGTTGCCGCCGTTGGAGTCCGCGACCCAAATTTCAGGGTCGCCGGTACGCGCCGATGAGAAGGCAATCTTGGTACCGTCGCCCGACCATGCTGGGGAGAAGTTGCTTCCACCCGCCGTGCCCGACGGAAAGGCCACCAGGCGGTTCAATTCAAGGGAGTACATGCGGATCGACCATCCCTCGCGGCCCAGGGACGCAAAAGCGAGCCGAGTGTTATCCGGTGAGATGCGCGGAGAGAGCGAAGTGCTGCCCAAGTGTGTGAGGGCATGTTGATTTTGCCCGTCGTAGTCCATTGCCCAGATCTCTTTGCTGCCGGTGCGGGAGCTGACGAAGTAGATTTTGGTTTCGGCAATGCCATTGATGCCGCCGCCGAGGCGGAGGATGATCTCGTCGGCAAAGCGGTGAGCGACGGTGCGCGCCATCTCGTCGGTGGCGGCCTCGTTGTACTGCTTGCCAAGCACCTGGGGGTTGGCGGTGTTGTGCGTGTCATCGAGCCAGCCATAGACCACCAGGCGGCCGTTGGTGGACGACACCGCGCCGAAGGCGACCATGGCGGCGTTGGCAGGCTGATCGGACCACTGACCAAGATTGATTTCCTGCGGCGAACCGGGCGTGGATTGCGGCGAGAGGCTCTTGGAGACGATGTCGAAGATGCCGGCATTGGACAGGTCGCTAAAGAGGGTGGCATCGAAGGTCGCCTTGAGGGCCGGGGTCTGGGGATCGGCGCCGACGGGCTTGAAGTCCGCCGCGGCAATGCGGATGCGATCGACACCCATATTGGAGCCGGTATGAATCCAGTCCTGGGCTGCTGCCGGAATGGCTGCGCAAGTTGTGAGGATCATCAGTGCGGGGAGAAGAAGCCGGGAATGAGCGTTCATAAGTCGAGAAATCCTTCCGCGGTTAGGAGTTTGAGGCTTGAAAACTCCGGGTCCAGGTGGCTCTATTGTTTTGTGTGGCGGCTATGCCGATTGCTCAGCGCCGCTCTGGTGCACGCTTCCATTTTACGTCGGTCGCGTCAAATGGTTCCAACGCCTCCTAGTCGTATTCGCAGTAGTACGAGGTGAGCACCGTGCTCTGGTTGTATCCCGAGGGAAGGGCGCCGAAGGTATCCACACGCTGAGCGTCGCGGACGCAGGCGCTGTCGAGCGTGGGGCTCCCGCTGCGCTGGTCGATATGCACATCGCTGACGGTGCCGTCACGATGAATGGTGAACTGAATGTAGGCTCGTGCACCGGTTGGAGTGTGCGGGTCCACTTCTGCCTTGTTCCAATTCGCGAGCATCTTTCGCTGGATACCCAAAATATAGTACCCGAACATGTTGGCGAAGTTGCCGCTGTTAATGCTCACTGGTCCGTTGGATGCGGAATTCTGGGCCATGGTGGCGCGGGGCAGGGCAGAACCGCTCTGTTCGCCGAAATGGGCAAGGTTATCCGGCTTGGGCGGCGGTTGATGCTGCTGGGTTTTGGTGATGGTCTGTTTCTCCGGTTTGGCCTGCTTGGCGGAGATAGGGATGGCGGTCTCATCCAGCTTCTGCCCGGTCTTGGGTGTGGGCTCCGCGGGCGCCTTGCTGGGCGTCTCGGTGGTGAGCACATTGTCATTGACGGGCTGATCGGCGGGCAGGGGAATGGCGTTGGAAACCAGTTTCACTGCGATGGCGCCTCCGTCTCCCGGATTGCCCCACACATTGTGATGGAATAAGCCCGCAAGGACGCCGTAGAACAGGAGACCACCGAACAGGAGAGCATGGAGGAGAAGCGATCCCGCCGCGGGCGCACCAATACGGTCCGGCGTCAGTCCGCGCTCCAGGTGCCCGCCGCTGCTCATTAGACCATTCATGCGCTCGCCTGAGAATTCTTCTTCAAAGGGACTTTGCCCTTGGGGCATGATCCCTCCTTCAGCAGTTCCTTCACGCTATTTGGCAGCCTTCGATTCCAGAGGCTGCGTGACTACGGAGATGTTGGTGATCCCCGATTGCTTCACTTCGTCCATAACGGTGGCGAATACGCCGAAGGGGACCATCTCGTCGGCTCGCAGATAAATGGTTTGATGCTCCGGATCCTTGCCCTGAGCCTGGAGCTTCGCCGCCAGTTCGTGAATGTTCACCGGCTGATCGCCGAGGAAGACCTGCTGATCGCGATTGATGGTGAGCACCAGCCGCTGCTGGGTAATCTCCTTCACGGTGCGGGTCTTGGGCACGGAGACATCGATGCCCGACTGCAATACCGGCGCGGTGATCATGAAGATGATCAGCAGCACAAGGACCACGTCAACGAGCGGCGTGACGTTGATCTCCGCCAGCGAGGTCTGGGTGCGGCCATTGCTACTGGTGAACGCCACGTTCAGCCTCCCGGGGAATCTCCGCTCCGGGCGCGCGCACCGGCGCTGCAGCGCGTACCGGAATCTCCTCCAGCGAGTTCAACAGCTCCCGGCAAAAGTCGTCGATGGCCGCGGCAAAGACCCTGATGCGCGCAGTGAACTGGTTGAAGGCCACAACCGCCGGGACTGCGACAAACAAGCCTGCTGCCGTGGTGATCAGAGCCTCAGAGATGCCTGGTGCTACGGCCCGCAGCGTGGCTGCGCCTGCAGTGCCAAGGCCGAGAAAGGAGTCCATGACGCCGATGACAGTTCCGAAGAGGCCGACGTAAACGGTGGTGGAGGCGATGGTCGCGAGCCAGGTCATACGCCGCTCCAGGGCGGTGACGGCTTCGCTGGCAGCGGTCTGCGCCGAGCGCTCCAGTGAGGTCATGTTGCGGGGCGGACCCGCTCCGCCTGTTTGCCGCTTGTAGGTCTCGTACACATCCTCGAAGACCTGGGCCAGAGGACTGCGCGGGCAGTCAGCGGCCAGCGTGGAAATCTCCTGGAGCCGGCTCGCATTGCGAAAGCCTTTGAGAAAGCGCCGGGTGTCCCCGGTTGCCCTGCTGAAGGTGGACATTTTTCCGAAGATGACAGTCCACGAGTAAAAGCTGGCGATGAGAAGCAGAACCAGCACTCCGATGGCCACAGGGCCAATATTGTGCATTAATTGGGCTACTGCGGTTGGGACCTCGGGCAGCGGCTCCGACGCCGGAGCCGCGCCACCGTCCGCTTGCAGAATTGTGAGCAGGGCAGCAGTAAGAATCGGCATTCACCTCAATATCCACCGTAACAGACGGAATACGCACGGCCAAGTTATCGATTGGATGCTGCTTTGGTGGGAAAGGATGAGCAGGTGTAACCGCAAAGGCACTGTTCATGCTATGCTGCGCACGGATTGTCAAGGTTAGGGCCGTGACCTATTCTTGTGCCAGTTACCGATCAGGTTCCAAGAGGAACGCCCAGGAATGCTCGTCGAACTCCGCGCGGAAAACTACGCTGTTATCGATCACGCCATCGCTGTGTTTGGCCCGGGACTGAACCTGCTGACGGGTGAAACGGGCGCGGGTAAATCCATCCTTGTGGATGCGCTGGCGCTTTTGATGGGCGGCAAGTCTTCGGTCGAGGTGGTGCGCCACGGAGCGGACAAGGCCGTGGTTGCGTGCGTATTCGAGTCCACGCCGGGCGCCGAGGCCATCCTTGAAGAAAACGGCATTGACGCGGATGGCAATGAGATCATTCTGCGGCGCGAAATTCTTTCCAACGGCAAGGGCCGCGTGTTTGTGAACAACCAGCCGGCCACCGTCGCCGTGCTGAAGCAGCTTGCTCCGGAACTGGCGCTGGTTCATGCGCAGACGGAGACACTGACCAGCTTCGACCAGGCACAGCAGCGGATTTTGCTGGACCGGTTCGGCGGCATTTCGACAGAGGCGGCTGCGGAGGCTCATGCGCGGTGGCGTGGAGCGCATCAGAAGCTCGACGAACTGCTGCAGGGCGAGCAGGATCGACTGCGCATGGTGGATCTGTGGAGTTACCAGCGCAAGGAGATTGAGGCGGCTCGGCTCGAGCCCGGCGAAGATGAAGCGCTGGAGACGGAGAAGCGGGTTCTGGGCAATGCTGAAAAGCTATATACCGCGGCGATGAATGCCTTTGATCAGCTTTACGAAGGCGGTGCGTCGGCTGAAGCGGCGCTGAGGGCGGCGCTGCGCAACGTGGAGGAACTGGCGCGTTACGACGGTCGCTTTACCGAGGCCGCTCAACACCTGGAGTCGGCGCGCGCCACGCTGGGCGATGTCAGCGCCAATCTGCGCGACTACGCCGAAGGTATCAACGCNNGCTGGCGATGAAGGTGCGGTTTGAAGTAGCGGTGACCACGAACGAACAGCAATCGCATTGGACTGGCGCGGGGTGGGACGACGTGGAATACCGCATCGCCACCAACGCTGGTGAGCCGCTGAAGCCGCTGGCGGAGATTGCGTCGGGCGGTGAAATGTCGCGCGTGATGCTGGCTCTCAAAGTCAGCGTGGAAGAGGGAGCGGTGAAGCCGAAGAAGAAGTTTCCGACGCCGCGCACACTGGTGTTTGACGAGATCGATATTGGCATTGGCGGACGCGCGGCGGAGGCGGTGGGACAAAAACTGAAGTCTTTGAGCAAGGGGCAGCAGGTGCTGTGCGTGACGCATCTTCCGCAGATTGCGGCCTTCGCCGACCAGCATTTTCTCATCGATAAGCGCGAGTCCGATGGGCGGACCAAGACGCATATCCGCCTGCTCGACCAGCGCGCCAGCACGCATGAAGTGGCTCGCATGCTTTCCGGGGCAACGGTGACGGAAACAAGCTTGCAGCATGCGGCGCAGATGAAGGCGAGCAGCCAGTAAGCGGCGGTTGACAAAGTTTACGGTTGTATATACGATCTTGTATATACGGAGGGTCACTTTGCGCTGGACATGGGACCCTGAAAAGGCAAAAGCGAATTTCGAAAAGCACAAAGTCAGCTTTGAACTCGCAGAGCGTACCCTTGGTGACCCTTTATGCATATCGGTTCCAGATCCGTATCCCGACGAGGAGCGGTGGAGGACGTTAGGCTCGCCCAGTGCAGCCGGGGTCGTAGTACTTTATGTCGTACACACTTGGCCCGAGGATGAGGAAGGCACCGGAAGAATCATCAGTGCGAGGCGGGCGGAAATCCATGAGAGACGAGACTATGAAGAAAGGTAATCCAAAGCCGTTGACGCCGGAGTTGCAAGCTGAACTCGATGCTTTGGCCGCGATGCCGGAGAGCGAGATCGACACTACCGAAATGCCTCCGATCACGGATTGGAGCAAGGCGGTGCGCGGACCTTTCTACCGTCCCGTCAAGCGTCCTCTTTCCTTGCGCCTGGATGCGGACATCATCGACTGGTTCCAACGGCAGGGACAGGGCTATCAGACCCGCATGAACTCCGCTCTGCGCGAGTATGTCGAACAGCATCGCGAACGAGCTTGAGAGCCTCGTACATGGATCGCTTCCCAAGGGAGGAGAACAAGATGGCGCGCAGTTTCGAAGAAATTCAAGCAGAGATGAGCCCGGAGCGCCGCGTCCGAGTTGAGCAGCGCGTCACTGAAGCGCTCAAGGCCATGCCACAAGGATCGATTGCAAGCATCCAATTGCCGCGCATCGGCGCTACAATCCATCTGGAGGAAGAGACCTCTTGAAATCGATTCGAAATCGAGCCATCTGCATCGTTGCAGTTGGGTGGTTGGCGCTGATAGCTGTACACGCAGCTGGCGCGCAGGAACTTTCACCGAAGCTGCAAAGCGCCGTCGGGCACTGGCAGGTGGTCAACAGTGACGGCACGCCGGGCGGCCACGTAGAGACATACCTCGAAAACGGCAAGCTCTTTGGCAAGGTGACCGAGGTGCGTCCGGGGCGCACTCCGCACGATCTTTGCGACAAGTGTCAGGGTGTGGCCAGTAAGGAGCTTATTCTCGGCATGGTCATCCTGCGCAACTTCCATCCCGAGGGAGACGACTGGGTGGAGGGGACTGTCCTCGATCCGGAGAATGGCAAGGAATACAAGGGTAAGATCTGGGCCGTAGGGAAGGACCAGCTTCACATGCGCGGCTTTATTGGCGTTTCGCTGTTTGGCCGGACCGCAACCTGGACGAGAATCCCCTGAAGTTACGTTGAATTACGACGAATGCCCCAAGCCCTGGATCTCAGAGAGGGGTGTCCCAGGTCCCGCATTTGAGACCTGGGATTGGATGATCGCCCGGCAGCAATCCGCACAGCGCCGGCTTAGTGCTTGCCGGTGTGGCCACGACCGTCGCGGACCTCATTTCCTTTGAAGTGTTCGATGTGGTTGATGTCTTTGCCTGACTCCGCCTTTTCGCCGCGGTTGGGACGCGGACCGGTATAGCCATGCTGAACGTCGAGGCGGTTATTCACGTGACCATGGAAGCCCTTTGGGCCGTGAAACCACTGGCCGGCGCCGATGAAGACACCGCCCGTAAACCACTCCGGGCCATAGTAGCCATAGGGTGCGCAGTCGAAGGGGGCAACATCGTAGTAGCCGTAGGGGCAATCGGGCGCAATGCCGACGTCAACTGTTACCTGTCCGCTTGCGTATGCCGGCGCAGATGGATAACAAGCCGCCGCGGCAAAGCAGATCGAGAGTCCAGCAGTAAGTGCAAGAAATCTGGATTTGTGCATACTTCCTCCTCACTTGGGGCTGAGATGTGGCGAAAAACCCAAAGGATGCCAGCACAAACTTCGAAATCTTTCAGTGCGACCGGCTATGCCTTGTAACATTCACTTTTCATTGGAGTTATCCGGAGCTTGTTTCTGCGATTTTTTTTGGCTTGCGCAGTCATCGCCGATTATCTGCTGGAGAAAACAAACACGTTTCCATCGGGGTCTTTGAATTTGGCCATGGTGCCCCAGATTTCCTTCTTTGGTTCCTCGGCCAGTTCCACGCCTTTTGATTTAAGCAGCTCCGCCGTCGCGAATACATCGTCGCACCAGAAGGTGAGTGGCTGAAAACCGCCGACGCGATTCTCATGGCCCGGAGGAGTAAAGAGGGCCAGGTTCACATCGGAACCGGGGATGAGCAACTCAATCCAGCGCTGACCGGGCCCGAAGACCTGATCCGTGGCTACTTTGAATCCCATCTGTTCGGTATAAAACTTCAGCGATACATCCTGGTTGCTTACCGGGATGCTGACGATTTTGACTCCGCGTATCATGGGGCGACCTCCGTGTTGAGATTCCCGGAATATAACCGGCTTGATTTGCGGATGCAATCTGGTATGTATTGCTATACTCATAATCGGTATAGCTATGCCGAATGTCGATGATTATGTAACCGATACCCTGATGCGCGACCTGGTCGGACACGACAAAAGGCCAGTGAGTTTTCTGGTGTATTTGTGGCTTGCGGCGGAGCAGCAGCGCCGCGATGAAGCAGTTCAGATCAGCTACCAGGAGTTGGCCGAGTCGATCGGCGTGTCGAAGAGTTCCGCGCAGACGGCCGTCGGCTGGCTGGTGAGGCGGAAGCTTCTTGCCGTCAGCAAGGCGAATGCGACGGCGACGCCTTTTTACAAGGTGCAGACGCCATGGAGGAGCTATCGGCCAGCGGACAAGCACTCTTCCGACTAGCCATACGAGCGAGGCAGGCAAAGCCAGGCGGTAACTGCGCGGAACCCGCTCCTGAAATACCCTACATTCCGAGTTTGTACCTTGTTATACTGGATATGTGACTCCTACTGTCCTCGACTCCATCTCGAATGGTATCCACGCCGAGACTTCCCCCAGCCAAAAGAGGGTGTTGTTGCTCAAGCCGCGCGGCTTTTGCGCCGGTGTGGTGCGCGCGATCGACATTGTTAAGATCGCTCTTGAAACCTTCGGCGCGCCCATCTACGTGCGCCGGGAAATTGTGCATAACCGCTATGTTGTGAATGAGTTGGCGGAAAAGGGCGCGATCTTTGTTCACGAAATAGACGATGTGCCGGACGGCCAGCGCGTAATCTATTCGGCTCACGGTGTTTCGCCGGCGGTGCGGGAGCGGAGCAAGGGCCGCGGACTGAGGGTGATTGACGCCACTTGTCCGCTGGTCACCAAGGTCCACATTGAGGCCGTCAAGTTCGCCAAACAAGGTTACTCATTGGTGCTGATCGGCCACCGCGACCACGACGAGATCGAAGGCACACTGGGCGAAGCACCGGACGTAACCCAAGTGGTTTCAAACGTTGCGGAGGTCGCGGCGCTTGAGGTGCCGGACCCGAACCGGGTCGCTTACCTCACCCAGACGACGCTGAGCCTGGATGAGGCGCGGGATATCATTCACGCGCTTAAGGAAAAATTCCCGAATATTGCCGGGCCGCACTCGCAGGACATCTGCTACGCCACAGAGAATCGCCAGGTTGCGGTACGCAATGTGGCACATAATGCAGAGCTTGTGCTCGTTGTGGGTTCGACCAACAGCTCGAATTCCAATCGGCTGGTGGAGGTTTCGCGGAATCTGGGGACGATCGGGTATTTGATCGACAACTCCCAGGCCATCGATCCGGCATGGCTCAAGGGCGTTACGAATGTTGCGGTTACAGCCGGCGCATCCGCTCCCGAAGTGCTGGTTGAGGACGTGGTTAATTATTTGCAACAGAACGGCTTTGGCAGCGTCGAAGAAGTAGAAGTGATGCCGGAGAATGTTCGGTTTGGGTTGCCGCCGGAGATTATCCAGGCCATTGGCGGCGTGGGTGGAACGGAGCCCGTGCCTGTGCGGTGATCGAGGGACTAAGGGACTGAGCAAGTGAATTTTTGAAGCAGGTCGACTGGCGCTGCCGGACTACTTGTTGATTTGATTTTTCCAAACGGAACTGAGGCATTTTAATCCGCATGAGCCTAAAACAAGTGAAGACAACTTCGGCGACCACCATCTCGATGGCGCCACGGTTTGGCCGGTTGGACGCGGATCTGGCAGACGTGGAGGCGGCGGTTGTCCGCTCGGCGGATTATCTTCTTTCGCAGCAGCATCCCGATGGTTATTGGTGCGGCGAGCTCGAGGCGGACTCGATGCTCGAGGCCGACTACATTTATCTGCACACGCAACTGGAAAGCGGTGACCCGGGGCGCCTCCAGCGCGCATTCACGGAGATGATGCGCTACCAGAACGAGGACGGCAGTTGGAGCCTTTATCCGGGCGGACCGGGGAATATCTCTCTTTCAGTCAAGTGCTATTTTTCGGCGAAGCTGATGGGGATTGGACCGGACGATCCGCGGTTGAGCAAATGCCGCGAGTGGGTTCTGGGGCATGGCGGCGTGGTGGCATGCAACACGTTCACCAAGATGTATCTCTGCGGGCTGGGTCAATACGATTACGACGCGGTGCCTGCCATTCCGCCGGAGATCGTTCTGTTTCCAAACTGGTTTTACTTTAATATCTACGAGATTTCTTCGTGGTCGCGCTCGATTCTTGTGCCGCTGGCGATTATCTACGCCAAGAAGCCGTTCAAGAAGATTCCGCCGGAGCATGGGATCGACGAGCTTTTTGTGGGCGGCCGCGCAAATGCGGAACAGCGGCTGCAACTTGACCGCAAGAGGATCGTCTCGTGGCGCAATGTCTTCATCCTGCTTGATCGCGTACTGCATTTTGCAGAGGCAGTGCATCTGCGCCCGCTGCGCAAGGTGGCGCTGGCCAAGGCGGAGAAGTGGATGCTGGAGCGCCTGGAAATGACCGACGGCCTTGGCGCCATTTATCCGGCCATGCTGAATGCGATCATCGCGCTGCGCTGCCTTGGCTACTCCGAGGACGATCCGCAGGTGATTCGCGCGCGCGACGAGTTTGAGAAGCTGGGCATTGAGGAGCGGGCCAGCGCCGCGATGCCGGAGCCAACCTTCCGCATGCAGCCTTGCGCTTCTCCTGTGTGGGACACGGCGCAGGTGGTCTACGCACTGGGCGAAGCCGGCGTGGCGCGCAACGATCAGCGCATGATCAAGGCCGCGGACTGGATGCTTTCGAAGGAAGTCCGGCATAAGGGCGACTGGGCCGTGAAGGCGCCGCACACCGAGCCGGGCGGCTGGTACTTCGAGTTCAACAACGAGTTTTATCCGGANNAAGATGATCTTCCAGTACATTCCCTTTGCCGATCACAACGCGATGCTTGATCCGCCGACGGTGGATATTACGGGAAGAATTCTGGAGATGCTGGCCAACTACGGCTACGACCGCAGCGACAAGCGTGTGGAGAAGGCCATCAAGTTCATCCTGAGCGAGCAGGAATCGGATGGGAGCTGGTTTGGCCGCTGGGGTGTGAACTACATCTACGGAACGTTCCTGGTGCTGCGCGGACTGGATGCCATTGGCTTCGACCACAACGAGCCGCAGATTCAGCAGGCGGCGGAGTGGATTCGCATGGTGCAGAATTCCGATGGCGGCTGGGGCGAAACCTGCGGCAGCTACGACGATCCGGACACGCGCGGCGTGGGCCCGAGCACGCCGTCGCAAACGGCCTGGGCGCTGCTTGGGCTGCTGGCCGCCGGGGATGACCGGTCCGACTCAATCGCCAAGGGCGTGCGCTGGCTGCTGACGCGACAGCGGGTTGATGGCAGTTGGGATGAATCGATGGGGGAAGGCAGCACGCGCCAGAGTATCATTACAGGTACAGGCTTCCCGCGTGTCTTTTACCTGTCCTATAACTTGTATCGTCAATACTTCCCGCTGCTGGCTTTGACCAGTTACAGGCGGACTATGGAACGGCAAGGCAGCTAATGGCTGCAAATGATTTTGAAGGTACGCGCCAGACAATATGAACTAGCGCCGTAAGAGGCGCCGGAGGTTAACTCAAAGATGGCTGTTCCGATTTCTCAGATGGGTACGGTTGCAACCTATGTGATCAAGAAGAGGATGTCGGGCGAGAAGCGCTATCCATTGGTGCTGATGCTCGAGCCGCTCTTCCGCTGCAACCTGGCCTGCGCCGGGTGCGGCAAGGTGCAGTATCCGCCGCACATCCTCAAGAAGCAGCTTTCGCCCGAGGAGTGTTTCGCCGCGGCGGAAGAGTGCGGCGCGCCGATGGTCGCCATCCCCGGCGGGGAGCCGCTGTTGCATCCTCAGATCGTTGAGATCGTCAATGGCCTGGTTGCTCGCAAGAAGTACGTCTACATGTGTACCAATGCGCTCGAACTGAAGAAGCGGCTGCACGAATTCACACCGTCAAAGTATTTGACATTTTCAGTGCATCTGGACGGGCAGCGGGATCACCACGACTTTTCAGTGTGCCGCGAGGGCGGGTACGACATCGCCGTGGAGGGCATCAAGGAAGCGGTCAAGGCCGGCTTCCGCGTCACGCCGAACTCGACATTCTTTGACGGCACCGATCCGAACAGCGTGCGCGCACATTTCGATGAGATGATGGCAATCGGCGTGGAGGGCATTGTGCTCTCGCCCGGCTACAGCTA
>PMWR01000623.1 GCA_003166055.1 Acidobacteriaceae bacterium | reverse complement strand
GCTCATCTGGTGCAAAGTTCGACTCACCACTGCTACATGCCCCCCCGCGAAATGAAATCGAGAGCGGCGGCGGCGCCGATGCCGCTGGTTCCGCCGGTAACCAAACACACTTTTCCTCTCAAATCCATCTTCTCTCTCCTTCGGGTTCGGACCATCGCCGGCAACGCAGATAGGCAGCAGCTTCTTCGGCAACAACGCGGTACCTCGGTGAATTATGATATATCAGTTATTAAGAGAAATAGACGGGATCCGAAATCCTTATGAACCGGGCGTGGCATTGCGGTTGGAATTGAGCCGTCCGGGAGCTTCGGATCAAGTCGTAATCAGCCAAGCCAGATTGAGGTTGAACATGCGAGCATCAAGCCGGCGAAAGGCTGGAGAGGAATCACTGTCCAGCCGGGCCTATCGGCAGATCCGAGACGAAATACTCAGCGGAGATCTTTCGATTGGAGACATACTCTCGCGCAGAAAGCTGGCCGACCGGCTCAATATGAGCTTTCTGCCGATTACCGAGGCGCTGGGGCGGCTGGAGACTGAAGGATTGGTAGAAAGCCGCCCGCGCATTGGAACGCGCGTCAGGATACCGACAGAGCAGGATATCCGCGATAGCAACGTGATTCGTGAAGCGCTGGAATCGCAGGCGGCGCGACTGTGTGCCGAACATATAACTGAGGAAGAAAAGAGGCAGTTACGCACGAGCGCGCTGCATTTGGACGAGTTGAATAAGTTATGTGCGCTGGAGCTAGGAGACTCGCGGTTTGTTTTCTCCGTGCACACTTATCACATGCAGTTTCATATGCGAATTGCTGCGATGACTCGTTGCCCCGGCTTATGCCGTGCAATTGAAAAGGAGCAAGTGCTCATTTTCAATTGGCTCTACGATACGGCAGCGCATAGGCACACGCAGCCGGAACAATTCCATTCGACGCTGGCCGAGGCGTTGTCCAGCGGTGATCGGGACGCGGCCGATAAGGCCATGCGCGCGCATGTCCGTTACGGTCTCGACCAAGTCCTGGAGCGCTTGGCCGAATATGATCATGGCGACGCCTGGCGAGAGAAGGCCAACGCGCCAGCGAACGATTCAGTATCTTGAGGGCGGCCAGTGTTTGCCAGTTTCACAATGATCGGAATTTCTGCGAATGCCCGTCCGATGGTTCCTCATTTTCTTTCCGCGCCTACCGCAACCGATTGGAGCATCTGGTGGATTTTCAATGAACCCATTTGGCTAGTGGTCAGCTTCCCGATTTGATATATCATACCTTGACGTCAGGGACCAATACTCTTGCCCCAGTCGCCTGGTTTTGCTCCGCCCTGCCCATGGGAGTCGTCAACAGTCCTCTGGCGTAAGTTCTTTCTAAGACTTTCTGAAGCGCACATCAATGGTGGTGCAATTGTAATTCTGGGAGACGGCTCAATCGATCTGAATCCGATGTAGAACCATCCAGGACGGCGGTGGTTTCGTTCTAAAACCCATTGTTTGTGTTGGTTCATGGTTCTCTCATCAAACCTTCATGTGCAAAATCACCCCATCTTGAAGGAGAATGATAGGAGGGCGGGTTTTCGCCCCGAATAGAGGCACGATTGACACCGACACACATAGATGTCCCCAAATGGACGGCCCCGAAGTTCGAGCGGCTGGTTTTCGACAGCAATCCCAGGGTGGCCGTCTTCGATTGCGATGGAACGCTCTGGAGCGGCGACGCTGGCTTGGGCTTCATGCTCTGGTCTCTTGAGCAGGGCCTGGTTTCGCGCTCCACCAGCGACTGGATCGACACGCGCCATCGCGCCTATCGGCATGGCCAGGTGACCGAACGTGAGATTTGCGGTGAAATGGTACAGATTTACGCCGGCCTCCGCGACCAGGAACTGCGCACGGCAGCCGCCCAGTACTTCGACGAGTTCGTCCGCGCCCGCATCTTCCCTGAGTTGGCCTCGCTGGTCGCCAATCTGCTTGCAGCCGGTGTCGAGATCTGGGCCGTCAGCTCCACCAACAAATGGGTAATTTCCGAAGGCGTCCGCGCATTCAATATCCCTGAAGACCGCGTGCTGGCCGCCGAGGTTCGCGTCGCCAACGGCGTCATTACCACCGAAATCCTCGACGTGCCCACCGACGAGGGAAAAGCCGCAACTCTTCGGCGCGTGGGAATACCGGCGCCCGATGCGGTCTTTGGCAACTCCATTCACGACCTGGCCATGCTCGACATCGCCGTCAAGCCCTTCCCCGTCAATCCCTCGCCCGCCCTGCTCGAAGCCGCGGCCAAGCGAGGCTGGGGCTACTTCCTTCCCAGCGCCGCCGAAGGCTCCGACACCTCCGTTGGTGGCGAATAACAACATTACCCAATTTTGCGAGGGTGCCCCAATCATCACGATATTGACGACTGTGCCCCGTTCATCGCGGCCTTATGAGGTCGCGATGAACGGGGCACAGTTCCTGATACCGGAATAAGTGGGCCACCTGCCTGCTTGAAATCTCAGTTCCCAAACACGGGACCTGAGGCACCCGGTTATGTGTGGGCGATTTATAGAGAAGCTCTACTTGGTGAGGTTGGAGCTGCTCTTGATGAAGGCGGCTACGCGGTCGTGGAGCTGCTTGAGGCTTTCGTCGCGAACGTAGACCATGTGCCCGGATTCGTACCAGTCGTACTCGATGTTCTTGGCGAGGGACTGGGGAATGGGCAGGTGCTTTTCTTCATACTGCGCGGCGAAGAAGGGTGTGGCCAGGTCGTAATATCCTCCGTTGACCATGATTTTGAGGCGGGGATTGGTCTTGAGCGCCTCGGCCAGGTCGGGTGCAACGTTGGCGGCGATGGGGTTGCCGTTGTGCTTGAAGTCCCATGGGAATCCGGGGCCGAAGAGTGCCTGGGGCAGATAGGTCTGGCCTTCGCCGTACTTGAGGTCCTTGCGGACGTAGTCGTTGAAGAGCGAAACGTAGGCCGATGAGATGGCCGAGCTTTGCGGATCGTATTCGGCGCCCTCGCTCAGCGGGTTGAGGTTGGGACCGGAGAAGCGGGTGTCGAGACGGCCGGTGGTCAGGTCCTGATCCTGCTGAAGGGTCTTTTCGAATTCGCCGCCGTTGACGCGGAGATTGGCGCGGAGCAGGTAGTCGACGGGCAGGCCGGTGTACTCATGCAGCTTTTCGGCGACCGACTGCTTTTCTTCGGCGGTGATGTCGGTGCCCTGGGCGAGGGCATGGGTGTAGGGGCCCATGGCGAAGTCTTCCACTTCTTTCAAGAAGGGCTCAAGGGCCGGCGGCTGCTGGGGGAGCTTCTTGTGATACCAGCCCGTGGCGGCGTAGGTGGGCAAGGCCAGCACATAAGGCAGGTCGACGCCCGGATTGCCGGCGGGGAAATCAATGTCGGTGGTGAAGTTGAAGATTTGCGAGAGGAGAATGACGCCGTTCAGGTCGATGCTCTTGCCGTTTTCGAGGATGTCGGCGAGCACAGCGGAGCGGGTGGTGCCGTAGCTTTCACCGAAGATGTACTTGGGCGAGTTCCAGCGGCTGTGTTTGGTGATGAAGCGCGCGATGAAGCGGGCAAAGGCGTTGGCGTCTTCGTCGATGCCCCAGAAGGCTTTGCCGGGGTCTTTGCCAATGAGGCGTCCAAAGCCGGTGCCGGGCATGTCAATGAAGACGACGTCGCTGACATCGAGCAGGGTGTAGGCGTTGTCGACCATCTTGTAGGGAGCGGCGGGAAGATGCTGGTCAGTGTCGGTGACTACATGCTTGGGGCCGAGCGAACCCATGTGGAGCCAGACGGTGGAGCTGCCGGGGCCGCCGTTGTAGAAAAAGGTGATGGGGCGTTCTTCGGCCTTCGCGTCCTTCTTGAAATAAGCCACGTAAAACATACGGGCAACGGGATTTGCATCCTTCGGCTCTTTAGGCTCGTCGAGGGCGAGCTGGCTGCCTGGGATGGGCTTGCCGTCAAGACCGAGCTGGGAGTCGTCCACGTCGTTGCCGCCCACGGTGATGGTGCCGGCGACAGCGGTGTAGTTGATGCGTTGGCCGCCAGCGGCGACGGAGCCCTCGGTGGTGACTTCGGTGGGCGGAGCCTTCTCGGCGGCCTTGTCGGCGGTTTTGTCGGTGGTTGTCTCGACCGTGGTCTTGGTTTTGGTGGTGGTGTCGTCATTGGCGCGAGCCAGGGCAGGCAGGAGGAGGCAAGTGGCCGCAAGGAGGGCGGCGAACAGGCGGGTACTTGATCGCATTTCCAAAGTCTCCGAGGAAGGAAGTTTGTGAAGCACAGCGCTACGAATTGAGATACGAATGATTCGACGTGGTAGTTCTACTTTTGTGGCTTGTTGAACGGCTGCTTCTCGGTGATGCGCGGTCGGTTTTCGGCTTGAAGCTCCTTTGAAACCGCTTCGACTTCATGGAAGACGCGGAGCAGGTTGCCGCCGAGGATTTTGCGGCAGTCTTCAGATGAGTAGCCGCGGGCCATGAGGGCGGCGGTGATTTTGGGCAGATCCGCAGGCGAGTCGAGGCCCTCGGGGAGCTGGCCGCTGACGCCGTCGAAGTCGGAACCGAGGCCTACGTGTTCAACGCCGGCGACTTTGGCGATGTGGTCGATGTGGTCAATCAGCATGGACAGCGGAGGACGCGGGATGCGGTCGGCGTACTGGCGCTGGAGCTTCTCGATTTCGGAGTAGGTGACTTCCTTGCCTTCCGCCTTGGACCTGGCCTTGAGATCGGCGACGGCCTTGTCGACTTCAGGCTGCTGGGCAATTGAGGCGTTGCGATAAGCCTGGGAGATAAAGCCGGAGTAGAAGTTGACATCGACAACGCCGCCTTTGGAATTGGGGCCGCCGGAGTTGGCAACGGCGCGGAGCATGTCGTCAGTCATGTTGCGGGGAGCGTCGCAGAGTGCGCGGGCCGAGGAGTGGGAGGCGATGACGGGAGCGCGGGTGATGACCAGGGTGCGGTAGAAGGTGCGATCGGCGACGTGGGAGATATCGACCATCATGCCCAGGCGGTTCATCTCGTAAACGACGTCTTTGCCGAACTCGGTGAGGCCTTCTTTGGTGTGGGGGATTTTGGGATCGGTGATGTCGCCGGAACTATCGGCCCAATCGAGCGAGTTGGACCAGGTGAGGGTCATGTAGCGGACGCCGAGAGCGTAGTACTGGCGGAGCAGGGCGAGGGAGTTCTCGATGGAATGGCCACCCTCGATGCCCATGAGGGCGGCGAACTTGTGGTCGCGATGGGCCTTCTCAATGCCCTCGGGAGAGGTAACGAACTCAATCTGGTCTGGGTGCTTGGCGACCTGCTGCTTGACGGAGTCAATCAGCTCCAGGGTGCGGCGGGCGGGGTGGTCCTTGTAGAGTGTGGGTTCGACCCAGATGGAGAAGAACTCGGCGCCGAGGTTGCCTTTGTGGATGGAGTCGAGATTGAGGTTGCCGCCGTTGAGCGGATCGCTGAGGTCGAAGTGCTCATCGACGAAGCGCTGCGGGGTGTCAGCGTGGGTGTCAACGATGATGGCGGAGCGGTTACCCTCTTCAGGAGTTTGCGTCTTGGTGGTCATTTGTTTTTGGGAAGCGGCTTTGGTTTGGGCGAGGCACAGGGCTGAGAAGGCGAAGAGCAGGAAGGCGAGCGGGATACGGGTGCGCATAGGCTTGGAATGAGTGTATACCGGAAAGCGGGGAATCCGGCGCTCGGACTCTCGGGCGCGGTCTTCGAGGGCAAGCGGCGGCTCGGATTTCTGAGACGGCTATTGCTTGAGGAAGATGTCGAGAGCGAGCTGCTCTTCTTCCGATGCGGATTTATCGGGGGCAAAGATTTCACAAGCCTTGTGCCACTGGCCGGCCTGCTCGATTTTGAGGCCGCTCATGGTGACCTTATAGGCACGGGAGCCGTCGTCGCCCTGGGCTGTGGCGAGGATCTCGGCATCATAGGCGATGCCCTTATCCGTGATGACAATGACCTTTTGACCGACCTCAAACATCAGGTTTCCTCCGTTTATCTGGGGCTGGTTGGAAGTCTAACGTATTTTTC
Organism: Acidobacteriaceae bacterium; assembly: GCA_003166055.1. The sequence continues at coordinate 1,176 of PMWR01000623.1, read as the reverse complement.
CTTAGATAGGTGGGATTTTAGGCGGCGCAGCGGGGAGGCGGGCCTGGGTGCAGTATCTACTATTGTGCGCCAACGGACGGCTTGTTTATGCAAATGGGCCAGGATGGAGTTGAAACCTTCGGGGTTTCGCGCAGGGAATCGGAAGGGCAAGGCGAGTGGCCGCCAGACCGCCCTTGCTGTGCTGGGTTGTTGGATGGGTTTCAGCGGAAATTCCACTTGACAATTGATAGCATTCAATGTCTTGTTATTAGCAGGTTACCAGCGTACCCCATTTCCCTGCACCTCATTCTTGGGGATTCCCCTGAATTGTGTCCCTTGGTTCAATCGTGCAGTAAACCTTTTGGCAGTCCCAGCCAACTTCTGAAGGAGCTATCGTGACTGAATCCAGTAAGTCGGGCATCTCTGAAAACACAATCGCCGCGCTGTCGTACATAACGTTCATTCCAGCGCTGTACTTCCTGATCATCCCACGCTACAACAAGAGCTCGTATATACGCTTCCACGCCTGGCAGTCGCTTATCCTCGATGTCTTTGCATTTCTGATCAGCGTGATTCTGAGCATTCTGGTGCTGCCTTATTCTCACGGAGCAGCCTACTTCGTCCTGGGCTTTATCCGGGTTATGTGGGGCATCTGGTTCGGCCTTTGGGTCGTGACTGCGATTGCCGCGCTGAAGGGCAAGAAGTTCAAGATCTGGATCATTGGGAATCTTGCCGCAAAGCAGGCCGGCGAATAGCATCTGTCTCTGCACCGATGCCGCGAATGAATCCCGCAAGGTGACGATTTGTGTTTGCCGCCGCCAGTGCGGCGGCTCTCCGGATTGGGGTGGGCGGCTTTTGGTGTTGGAATCAGAAACATAGCAGAAGAGCGGGCCGCCAGCCGCCGGGCCAAACCGAGGCTGCGCGCGTAGGTCAAAGTAGCTCTGCAAACGGAGCCGCAGTGCGGGACACTGAGGTATGAAAAGGATTGTGCTCGCACTTGCTCTTGTCTTCTGCTTCGCGGCACCGTACGCGGCGCAGGCGCAGGTTGTGGTGGTTGTCCACCGCCATCACCATCATCATCATTACCATCACCATCACCACCCGAATCAGTAGGGGTTGATCGGGGGCGGATGCATGTACACCTGCGCCTGTCCCTCGTGTGAAAGAAAGAGATGGGGGGTGCCCCCCCATCTCTGC
>PMWR01000359.1 GCA_003166055.1 Acidobacteriaceae bacterium | reverse complement strand
GGCTTCGTTGCTGGTGACGGCGGTGGGCAAGCGCTACTACTTTACTACCGAGAACGAGGCGCCGCGGCTGCGCGATGAAGAGTTTGGCGCGCTGGATTTTGAGCCGGTGCTGTTTCCGTGGTGGGCGGACGACACGAATGCCGCGGCGGAGAAATTGGCCGGCGGACCGCTGGGTTCGGACACGCCGGGCGCGAGGCTGACGCTGGTGAATCTTGCGCCGCTGCGCGCGGCGTTGAGCGAGACGGAGATCGCGCGCTATCGCTGGCTGGGCGCGGAGACGGCGGACGCGACGGTTGAGGCGCTGCATGAGGTGGAGCCGGGGCTGAGCGAATACGATCTGGAGTCCATTACCGCGGCCGGATTGTTGCGCCGCGGGATTCTGCCCTCGGTGTATCTTTACGCGGTGGATGATCGCATTTTGAAGTACAAGCACGCGGTGGCGCGGGGTAAGCGGCTCAAGGAATACGCGATGCTGAATCTGTGTTCGAGAAAATGGGGTTTGGCGATTTCCATCACGCGATTTGTTCACTTTGGCGCACTACCGGCGGAGCTTGCGCACCGTTTTGAAGCTGCCGCACAGGTGAATGCCGCGTTGCTGAATGCGACACGGGTAGGCGCGACTTCAGCAGGGCTTTTCAAAGTGGCGCAGGACGCGTACGCCGCGCAAGGGTTTCCGGGCGAGGAGCGTTTTCATCACCAGGGTGGGCCGACCGGCTACGGCGAGCGCGAATGGGTTGCGACACCGCAAGGAACCGAGGTTGTGGTTAACAGCCAGGCCTTCGCGTGGAATCCGAGCATTCGCGGTGGCAAGACTGAGGACACGGTTTTGCTGCGGGATGGAGTGATCGAGAACCTGACTGCAACGCCGACGTTGCCGGTGCTGGCCGATGCGATTGTGGAGGGCAGCACGTATACGGCGGCGGGGGTGCTGGTGAAGTAGAGGCAGGGAATAGGGATTAGGGATTATAAAAGCCGGGGCCGGTGGCCGCTCGCCGACCCGCTGACTTGCTGACTCGCTTCTTTCGGCTGCAGCGTGAGCCTTGCAGTGAGCACGACCAATGCGGCCCACAGGACATCGGCGCCCAGAAGGTGTGCTACCTGGAGCCAAAGCGGGGCTAGCAGTACCACGTCCAAGACTCCCAATATATATTGCGCGGCGAGCAGGAACAGGATCAGCGCCGAGAGGTGGCGATTGTCCCACGCCGTTGTGCGCCTGGCAGCGCGCACCAGAAGCCAGATGAGGAAGATGCTGGCGATGAAGGCGATGGTGGGGTGCGTCCAGCGCCAACGGACCAGCCATCCGCTGGTTGCGGAGAAGTCCTGTGCCAGCGCGTTGGCCAATGAAGACGCGGGGAAGAGCGTGTCACCCAACGCGGCCAGCGAGCCGGTGACGCCGACGATCATGACCACGACTACTGTGGCAACCGCGCCGAATGGAGCCGTCAGGCGGATGGTGCTGCGCAGATAGCCTGTGCGGCGGCTGAGCAGGTGGGCAGTGAGAGTGAGCGCGGCCAGCAGCAGCAGCGTGTTGGTGAGGTGCAGTGCGAGATACGCCGGGCGCAGCGGCGACTGGCTTTGCGCGGTGAGTCCGAGCTTCACCAGCAGCGCGCCGATGATGGCTTCGACCAGCGTGAAGGCTACCGAGGCTACGGCAGCCGCGCGCGCCAGGTGGCCGCGCATGGTGGTCGCGAATGTCCACCAAAGCAGGCCGACGACGGAGAAAAATGAGAGGCCGCTGGTGATACGATGGGTGAATTCGATCATCGTATCGACGCTCGGCGAATGTTGCATCACGGTGCCGTTGCACAGCGGCCAGTGGTTGCCGCAGCCGTTTCCGGCGCCGGTGGCGCGTACCAGGGTTCCCCATAAAATGACGGCGATGAAGTAGACCAGCACGCCCCACGCGAAGCGGCGCAGGGCCGGCGAAGGAAGAGATTGTGCTTTATCGGAAATGAAGACAACAGGCATGAAGGAAGGCTCCGGATAGAACTCATTAGTGTAGAACAAGCGGCGGATGAGCATTGCGGGGATCACCGCGGAGACGCAGCGCGATCGTCGCAAAATTCCGTATATGAAGGTCTTGTCCCATCGCGCCGATATGTTGAATGGGGCAAATGACAATGGGCAAGACGAAAGCATTCAGCGTTAGGGTGAGCACGAGGGGTCGAGTAACCATTCCGATTGAATTGCGTCGAAAGCTCGGGTGGAGAGGACCCATGAAGGTCACGATCCTGGATATCGGTGGAAGGCTGCTCATCGAGCCAAGCGGCACCTCTAGCCACGGCGGCAAGCGGCGGCCTTCTACGGCGGTTACTCGCCCAGCAGGCGCACCACGTGATTCACAATTATCAAGTCTTCGGCGGGCGGGATGACGCGCACCGTAACCGGCGAGTTTTCGGCGGAGATGACGGCTTCGCCGCGAACGTTGTTGCGCTTGGCGTCGAGGATAATTCCCAACGCGCCCAGGCCGGCGCAAACCTCGGAGCGTGAGTCGATGTCGTTTTCGCCGATGCCGCCGGTGAAGACCAGCATGTCGAGACCGCCTAATTCAGCCACATAGCTGCCGATCCAGCGGGCGATGGTCCAGGTGAATTTGTCTACGGCCAGGCGGGCCTTGGCGTTGCCGGTCTTGATGGCATCGCGCAAATCGCGCATGTCGTTGGATAGATCGCTTACGCCGAGGAGGCCGGATTTTTTGCTGGCGACGGTCTCCAGTTTGTCGGCGGCGTCGGAAGC
>PMWR01000528.1 GCA_003166055.1 Acidobacteriaceae bacterium | reverse complement strand
AAGCCGGGAGCATTCACGCAGTTATTCGGAACATTGGGTGGCGCGGGGACGACCGAGACGGCGCCGCCGGTCCCGCCAACATCAAGTTCCTTCAGCGCAGGTTCCTCTGGCGCAGGCCCAGGGTCGTTCACGCGGATGCTTTCGCTGGAGCAGCAATCGGAGCAGCAATCAGCCCCAGCGCCTCCGTTNNCCACCGGCTTATCCATCCGCGCCAGTTTCCCCGCCGGCGTTCGAACCGGTCTTGAACAAGCCGGCGTCTCCCGGTCCATCGGGGCCGAGTGAGTTTACGCGAATTCTCGATGCGTCGAAGATGCGCGAATTATCGATGAGGGGTGGAGCGGCAGCGACGAGCCCCGCATCAGTTCCGGCCCCACCACAGAGTTTTGCGCCGCCTGCTCCGCAAGTACCCATGCCGAATTATCCGATGCCCGTTGCACCAACTCCGATGGCGAGGCCAGGGATGGGTGGGATGCCGCAGCCGGGCGGATTCGCACCGCCTCAGCCGCCGCAGGTTCCCAACTATCCTATGAACTTCGGGCCGCAGGCTGGAGGGATGCCGGCAGTGGGCGGCAGCATGCCGCAGGCGCCGGGCATGTATGCGCCGCCGGTTCCAGTTCCACCGGTTCCGCAGGCTCCGCCGGTCAAAGCGCCCGATCCTGGAGCGGGAAAGACGCAGCAACTCCTGCTCATCATGGGAGCGGTGATTATCGTTCTGCTGGTCGCGATTCTGGTGACGGTGATTTTTCTGATGAGGCATTAGCGAGTGATATGATCGCGGCAGAAACGTTCGATGATCGATGGTTGGTGAAGGCTGGAAAGAGTAATGCAGGCAAATCGATCTTGATCAAGTCTTGTACCCGGAGCACAGTATCCCTGCCCGATTCAATTCTGCTCGGACAGATACGAAGCAATCTTTGCTAGTGGAGGCGGCATGCGAACCCACAGGTTAGTCGGCGTCTGCGCTGTCGGCCTCTTCTTTTTATCGGTCCAGAATCTGACGCGCGCTGCGTCCGACGAGTTGCAAGTTGAGTACAACGCGCGATTGGGAGTGACGTCCAGAGCGGATTTGGATCAGCGCCTCCGCGCCCACTTTGCCGTGGGCACAGCGCACCCGGCGGGAATCTTGAACTGTGAGGAACTGCTTTCTAAACAGGGACGGCAAGCAGCGAGCCGCGGATCCCAAACAATGCACTCCACGCTTGTGGATTGCTTGGTGTTTTCTGAATTGCGAGGCGCTTTACCCGCTCATTCTTCATTCTTGCGTGAACTTAAGTGGGACGAGCAAGTGCTTCGCCTGTTGCCTCCCCAGCTCGCCATTTCCGTTTCCGCCGAGTCAAAGCGCGCTGCTGAAACGGCCGCAAATCAAGGCCGCAACTGGCAGGATGTCGACCCGTCTGTCGCAGCCAGCGCTGGTTCAAAAGGGCCAGAAGAAATAGTAGTGACCGGAAATGGCTTTAGTGAGCGGCTCATCCTTTGGGGCCGCGGCGACTTCGATGGCGACGGGATCGAGGATTTATTGGTTCAATCGTTCGATACCCTCACAGAAGGCACTTACCGCAACACCCGTCTCTTTGTGCTGACCCGTCGATCGGCAGGTGGCCATTTTTCGCTTGTCCGTTCCCTGTTTTGATTACTTGTTGGGGGCTTTGGCTTTTGCGTCCGCAGCCGCTTTTTCCAGTTGAGCCTTGGTCCAGGTATTGCGAGATTCCTGGATGCCCAGGCGATGGCATTGTGCGGCTGCGGTTGCCCAATCCTCGGCTTTGACCGCTGTGCAGAAGGACGGAAACTGTGAAGTGAGTTTTCCAACGCCAAGATTGAACGCCATATCGAAGATGGCGGCGCAGGCCTCATTCGGATAGGTGTTGAAGTCGGGAAACGTAGCTGAGAGGGTCGTGGTAAATGCTCGAACATTGGCTTGGAGCAACTGGTCGATGACCGTCTCTGGAAGATCAAGCTTGGTGAATTGTTTGTAATAGGTCACGAGTTTCCCGGCTGGCTGTTTATTTACATTATCAAAATCCATCTTTATCTCATCTGGACTTGCCGGGCCTGCGAGGACGGGCGGCTTGGCTGCAATATCGGGCCGTCTGACAAAGGCCAACTTCTGTGCCGCTGCCACGCTAGGCAGCATGTTTCCCACTCCCACCGTGACATTCCCAGCGGTGTCATCGTACATGTACGAAGCCACACCTTCAAACTGCTTCAACTTTGGCAAATACGTGGTTGTGTCCAGCATATGCAAACCTCCACGACAGACTATCACTCATTGAAATACCTTGGAGTCCAACCCCTGGTTCAGACAGTTCGTTCCCATCGATGCCGGTCCTGCCTGGGGTGTTCTTTCCCATGCAGAAGCCTGGCGATCCCGACAAGCAAAACTCTCACACCGGTTGGGCGAGCAGGATGATCAACTCCATCTGCGGATTGAGCAACTCCGCCGGCGCGTAGACCGCGAAGTTGCGCGCACGCTGCACCGACTCCCACACGGGACCGCCCGTTTCAATGGCGAAGTATTGATGGCGCAGCTTGACCGGGATCGATCGCGGCGGCGTGGGCACGTGCTGCAGTCGCAATCCGGGAAGCGCATTGCGAATGAGGGTTTCGAGCTGTGTCGCGGAGCAGGCTTTGAGGAGTTTTGGCGCGCGGTCGATCAGATCCGCGTCGCGAATATCCGCTGAAATCGCAAGGTAGAATCGTGAGCCTTCGAAGTAAGCATCCTTCTCGATTGAAGTGGCATAGATGGTGTCGCGGACCATCTTGAGCGGGAGGGCTACGAAGTTGCTGGGAACCACGGTCTCGAGCATGACGCGGATCAGGCGGTCGAGTTCTCCGAAGCAGGAGCCGAGCTGCTCGTGGTTATACGCCGGCAGGTCTTTAGGCGCGATCTTGCTCGAGAAGGCGGTCAGCGCACCGGCCAGATCGGAGAGTTCGCTGAAAAGGAGTTCGGGCTGGATGTTGGTTGACTCGTGGAAGTGGCGAAGCACCGGGAGATGGCTGTTGATGGTGTAGAGCAGCCAGAAATTGGCGATGTCGGACGCTGAAAAATCCGCCAGCGACTGGTTCTTCTGGCGGCGTGCGCCGGAAAGCTGACTGCTGCGCGCGACCAGCAACTCAACCATGTTGCTGAGAATGCGCTTGAGGGTGGGGTGGGCGTGAATGTCGATGAGCGGAGGAATGTAGGTTGGATCGACCTGATAGATGCCTGTCTCGGAGCGCAGAATACGCATGAAGCCGAGGATGACCGACCCCTCGCGGTTTTCGCCTTCGGCAAGGATTTGCAGGTTCTTGCGCGCCACCTGAACGGGCTTTTCTCCGCTGCCGGTGTTCTCGTCGCGCACCATGAGCAACTGAGCCAGAAACCGGGTGCTCACGCTGCCGCGGTTGACTGAAACGTTCATGCCGCCCTGGAGGTATTCCGGGACGGCGAGATAAAAGGTGCAGCTTTGCCGTCCATCCTTGAAACACTCGTCCAGTACACGCGCGGGTGGAGGGTATTCCGAGGCGGGGATGTCGAGCGGCAGCGCGTCGGGGAAGATGCCGGAGGCAAGGGTGATGGCCAGCCGCCCTTCCGAAAGCGCCTTGGTGTCGATCTGGATTTCGCGAAAGCCCCAGGAACGGGCGTTCAGCGAGTCCAGGTAGAAACGCGCGCTGTCTTCAACAAAGCGTTCCTGTGCCTGCAGATGTTGGGGCGAGAGGAAGGTACCCTTGGACCAGATGACGGGTTGGAGCTGTCGCATTTTCTTCTTCAGCCTCGGCTGAGTATGTCATATTACCTTACTTGTTGAGCCAAAAAAGTGTCCAAAAAGGAAAGTGCCCGCGGTTCGCGATATTGAGGGTGGCGGACGATCCCCGGCCGGTGAACTTACCGGATAGCGTCCGCAAGATACTTGCAACTTCTGATTTTTGTCCCGACGCTCCAGGTTGAATTTACCTCTGGATCAAGTGAGTCGAACATGACCCACATACTCACATGGGAAGGAACAGATTGGATCCGAACCCCAGAGGCGCTGTTGATGAGGAGGCCGTGAAAAAACGGCGAAGAAAGGCGAAAAGCGCGCCTGGCAAGGCGATGGTCGCATAAGTTCGCAAGTTCAAGGGGCCGGAAAATCGTTTTGAGAAAAAGTGAGAACGATTGTTTTCCGCTATGTTACGTTCGAGTTTACCTTGGGTCGACAGTAAGTTAGTCAAAGAATTCTATGGACAGCAAACGTTGATTTGTGCTTTCTTTGGGTTTGTTGAATTCAATCGCATTTCCGGAGCGTTATGGCAAGAGAGAGTACGCAGCAGAAACTCAGTCGCGTCCGGGCTCCCCGGGTGCAAATCACTTACGACGTTGAAGTTGGCAGTGCGATCGAGATGAAGGAACTGCCCTTCGTGATGGGTGTCCTGGGCGACCTGACAGGACAGCCGGAGAAACCTCTTGCGGCCCTGAAGGATCGCAAGTTCGTCGAGATCAATCCGGACAACTTCGACAGCGTGCTGAAGGGTATGTCGCCGCATCTGAAGTTCTCGGTTGAGAACAAGCTGAGCTCCGACCCGAAGGCCGGCCAGGTCGGCGTCGATCTGCACTTTGAAAGCTTCGAGGACTTCGAGCCTGCCAAAGTGGCGGAGCAGGTGGGACCGATCAAGGAGTTGCTCGACCTGCGCACCAGGCTCTCCAACCTGCGCGGCAGCCTGCAAGGCAACGACCAGCTCGATCAGGCGTTGTTCGATGCGGTTTCAAAGACTGAGGAACTGAACAAGCTGCGCGCGGAAATCGGCGGCAAGGCGGAGGGGGACAAGCATGAGTAACCCTGCGAAGGAAGCGGCGGCGCAAGCTGTCGAAGTACAGACGACCGAAGTATCGTTGCTGGATCAGATTGTTTCCCAGGGGCGCTTTGGCAAGGATACCGTTGCCCAGGAGCGCGGCAAGGACATGGTGAAGGAGTTCGTCAACCAGGTTCTTGAAGGGAAGATGACCCTGAGCCGCGATGCGGAAGCAACCATCGGAACCCGCATCGCCGAGATTGACCGTCTGATCTCGCTGCAACTGAACGAGGTTTTGCATCACCCCTCGTTCCAGAAGCTTGAGGCTACCTGGCGCGGCATCAAACATCTGCTCGACCAGAGCGAGACCAGCGACAACCTGAAGATCAAGCTGCTGAACGTCTCAAAGAAAGATCTTCTAAGGGACTTGCAGCGGGCGCCGGAGTTCGACCAGAGCGCGTTCTTCAAAAAGGTGTATGAAGAGGAATTCGGGGTCTTTGGCGGCGCTCCGTTTGCGGCCATGGTGGGAGACTACGAATTTGGCCGCAGTGGCGAAGATGTGGAGTTGCTGGAGCGGGTGTCGCAAGTAGCGTCGGCGGCTCATGCACCCTTCCTTTCCGCGGCCTCGCCGGAGTTGCTGAACCTGAGCGAGTACCAACAGATGACCGGCATCCGGGATATTTCCAAGGTCTTCGACAGCACGGAATATGCGAAGTGGAAGTCTTTCCGGGCTTCGGACGACTCCCGTTATGTTGCTCTCACGCTGCCTCACGTTTTGATGCGCGAGCCTTATGGCAAAGAGACCAGGCAGATCGACGAGTTCGCCTTCGAAGAAGGAGTCGACGGCAAGGACCACTCGAAGTATCTGTGGGGCAACGCCGCATATGCCCTGGCGGCAAGGCTAACCCAGTCTTTTGCCAAGTATGGCTGGACGGCAGCGATTCGCGGCGTAGAGGGCGGCGGCCTCGTTGAAGGACTCGCGACTCACAACTTCCGCACCGACGAAGGCGATGTGGCGTTGAAATGCCCCACCGAGGTCAGCATCACCGATCGCCGCGAAAAAGAGCTTGCCGACCAGGGATTGGTGCCGCTCGTGCACTGCAAGGGAACGGACTATGCCGCTTTCTTCAGTGTGCAAACGGCCAACAAGCCCAAGGCGTATGACAAGCCGGAAGCGAACGCCAATGCCCGTTTGTCAGCCCAGTTGCCTTACATGCTGGCCATGTCCCGCTTTGCGCATTACCTCAAGGCGATGATGCGCGACAAGCTCGGCAGCACGATGAGCCGGGTCCAGGCCGAACAGTACCTGAACCAGTGGATCGCCAATTACGTGGTTATGGACGACAACGCGTCCGCGACCTCGAAGGCGGAAAAGCCTTTGCGCGAGGCCCGCATTGAGGTAGTGGAAGTTGCGGGGAAACCAGGCGCATTGCGTGCAGTTGCATTTCTTCGTCCCCACTTCCAGCTTGATGAACTCACAGTTTCTTTGAGGCTCGTAGCGGATCTTCCTCAGCCCGCGGGCAAGTAGCCGATTTGCTCCCTGCCTTTTGAATTCGATCTCCCCAACCGGTCTTGACACAAGACCCAATACGAAAGGACTGCACAATGGCAATTGACGCCTATCTGAAAATACCGAATGTTACCGGAGAAGTGACCAATCCAAATTTCAAGGATCAGATCGCTCTAAGTTCCTTCAGTTGGGGCGGAGAACAGGCCAGTTCAATGGGAACGGCTTCAGGGGGTTCCGGCGCGGGAAAGGTGACTATGCACCCGCTGTCGGTCACCAAGCAGGTAGACAAAGCAACCCCGAGCCTACTTCAAGCGATGTGTACCGGGGCGCACTTTGATACGGTGACGTTGAGCGCCGTGAAGGCAGGCGCGACAAAGGCGTACCTTGTGGTCGAAATCAAAAAGGTATTTGTTGCAACGCTTCAATTCTCGGGGTCGGACGATATCCCGGTTGAGAGCGTGTCCATGACCTACGGCGCAATCACCATCGATTACTCGCAGCAGGACGACAAGGGAACTCTCACATCCACAGGCAAGAAGGGCTACAACGTCCAGACCGGCCAGTCAATCTAAGGCAACATGACACCACTAGCGCTTTACCGCGAAGGGAAACTGCGGGAAGCCATCAAGGCGCTTGGCGAAGAGTTGAGATCGAATCCACTCGACGCCAGGCGCCGCACGTTCCTGTTTGAGCTTTTGCTGTTTTCCGGGGAGTACGACCGGGCAGAAAAGCAGCTGGATCTTCTGGCGGGAGCGAATGCCGAGGCTGCCGCGGGGACTCTGCTTTATCGAAGTGCGCTGCATGCCGAGCGCACGCGCCAGGCTATGTTTGCCAACCATGAGACGCCTCCATCACGGGATGAGGCGGTTCATGGCGGCACATGGAACGGGAAACCCTTCGGCGAGATTCTCGATTCGGACCCGCGTATCGGCGCGAACCTCGAGACGTTTATCGCCGGCAGCTATACGTGGATTCCAATTCACTATCTGCGCAGGATCGAGATTGAGCCCGCCTCCAATCTCCGTGACCTGGTCTGGGCGCGCGCGCGCGTTGAGACCAGTTCGGACTTTCGCCTGCAGGAGTTGGGCGAAGTGCTGATTCCCGTCTTGTGTCCGTTGTCTTCCCGCCATGCGGAAGAATCCGTTCAGCTTGGCCGTGAGTCGGCCTGGGAGGCTGACGAGACCTTTGGCGAAATCCCCTGCGGCGCCAAGATGATGGTCATCGATGGAGTGGATGTCCCGCTGCTGGAGCTTCGCAGCGTGATTTGGTCTGCCCCGGAGAAGGAGTCTCAAGATGCCTCTGCGTGAGGATCTGCTTACGCCGATTGCTGGAGAGAATCCATCCGGCGAAGACCTCTACTATGACAAGGTCTTCGATCAGATAAAAGAAGCGCGGAGAGAAGAAGAGGACGATCTTCCGGCAGGGGACTGGGGACGATCGCAGGTCAAGAAGGCCGATCATCGCACCGTGATCAAGTTGGCCGGCGATGCGTTAGCCAAGCGGAGCAAGGATCTTCGACTGGCCGGATGGCTGGTGGAAGCGCAACTGCGAGTGGATGGCTTCCAGGTTCTCGTGCCCGGCATCGAATTGCTGCAAACCATGCAGGAGACGCTCTGGCCGACGCTCTATCCGGCAATCGAGGAGGGCGGAGACCTCGAACTGCGGATGCTTTCAGTAGAGACCGCGGCACGGCTGATTGCCGCGGCCATACGCAAGGCGCCGATCACCCGCTCCGGTTTGAATTACGAAAACTATCTTCAGTCGCGCACAGTCGGCTATGAAAAGGACGCTACTTCCGACGCAAAGCAGGAAGCGCGCAGAGACGCGGTCGAACACGGCAAGCTGACCGCCGAGGAATTCGATCACGCATTTGCGGCAAGTCCCAAGGCGCTTTACGCCGATGCCGGCGCTGCTCTTGCCGGATCGCTCGAGGCGCTCGAACGGCTCGACCAGTATCAGCAGGAAGCTTACGGGGACAACGCGCCGGTACTCAAGACTCTGCAGGCCGCGCTCGATGACGTTCACGGGGTCGTGGTCTTCCTGCTCAACGAACGTCGCAAGACCGATCCCGATCCTGTGGCCGTTGTCGAGAGGCCTGCGGCATCGGGCGGCGAAGCCGGCGCGGACGCGCAGACGGAAGCGGATGCGAATGGACGGCCGTCGGCGGAGACCTTCAGCCGCCGAGCGCCCTCGGGGCAATTGAGCGGGATCGACGACGCGTACTCGATGGTGGTCGAGAGCGCGGAGTATTTGTTTGGAAACGATCCGCGGTCGCCAGTAGCTTACCTTGTGTGCGCCGGCCTGCGATTCGGAGAAACACGCATGCAGGGCGAAGTGCCCGCGCCGGGATTCGCGGTGGGACCGACTCCAGAGATTCGTCAGAGGCTGCGGGCGCTGGCCAACCGCGGAGCGTGGAACGAATTGATGCGCGTGTCGCTGCCGATTCTGGCCAGTGAATGCGCGAGGGCGTGGCTCGATCTGCATCGCTACATTTGGCGCGCCGGCCAGGAAACCGGGGCGGAGGCTGTCTCCAATGCTGTTGTGGGAACGGTGCGCAGCCTGCTGGTTGTCAGGCCCGAGTTGCGCCACTGGACTCTTGAAGATGACACAGGCGCGGCAAACCCAGAGACGCAGCAATGGCTGGATTCAATCGTTCTGCAATAGTCGATTTGCGGTAATCCCGGAGGAATGCGTTGGCCAGGCCCAGGTCCGACACGCTTATCACGCAGTCGTTGATCGATCGGCTGACCGATCTCGATCAGTGGCCTGAAACGCGTTCCGCGTCAATCGGCATGTATCGCGAATCGCTCAAGCGCGATGTGGAGTGGCTCTTGAACACCAGGCAGCCTGTGATTCCGGAGTTGGAGTCCTTTCCCGCAACGGCAGCCTCGGTGCTAAATTACGGTCTGCCTGATTTTCATAATTTTGAAGGTGCGGCAAGCAAAGAACAGAATGCTCTGACGACGGCGCTGGAAAAATGCATTCGCATCTTTGAACCGAGGGTCAGCCACCCTCGTGTGTTTCTGACTCGCTCCGATCAGCTCAGCCGCAGCTTGCGTTTTCATATCGAGGGTCAGATCAACTACGAAAACATGGATGAGGAGATTAAGTTCGACACAGTGCTGGAGCTGATCAGCGGCGAGTACGAGGTGAAGTAGGAGATGCGCGAGGAACTGCTGGAATACTATGAGCGCGAACTGACCTATCTGCGCCAGATGGGCGGCGAGTTTGCGCGCAAGTATCCCAAGGTTGCGGGACGGCTTCTGCTCGATCCGGATCGTTGCGACGATCCGCATGTCAGCCGGTTGCTTGAGGGATTCGCGTTTCTTGCCGCGCGCGTTCATCGCCGCATCGACGACGATTTTCCGGAGATCAGCGAAGCGCTGACAAAAATCATTCATCCGGGCTATCTGCGTCCCATTCCTTCGATGACGATCGTGGAGTGCCAGCCCGATCCGGCGCAGGGAAAGAAGGCAGCGGGGATGCGCGTTCCGCGCGGAACGCAACTTGTGACCAAGGCAACCGTCGAGGGCCTGCCTTGCCGTTTTCAAACGGCCTACGATGTGGACCTATGGCCGTTCTCAGTTGCGGGAGCGGAGTGGCGTCAGCCGGAGCGCATGCAACGGCCGCCGCGTTCCTCCACGGGGGCGCAGGTTGCGGCNNTGCGCTTTCACCTGGCGGGAGATGCGAGCGTAGTTTTTTCTCTGTACGAGTTCTTCTCTGAAAAATGCATCGAGATCCAGCTCCGCGATCCCAGGGACGAGAAGAAACTGATCAGCCTGGAACCAGGGCGGCTGCGCATGGTGGGGTTCGATGCCGAAGAGAGCCTGCTGCCCTTTGTGCGCCGCTCGATGGACGGACACAGGCTGTTGCAGGAATATTTCGCGCTGCCGGAAAAGTACCTATTCTTCGATGTCGATGGACTTGAGCCGCTGGCGCAAACAGGTTTCGGTGAAGAGGCGGAGATTGTTTTTCTGTTCTCCAGCTTCGAACGTCCGGAGCGCCAGCAGGTGCTTGAGCTCGGCGTGAATGAGCGGACATTCCGTCTTGGATGCACGCCGGCGATCAATCTCTTTCAGCAGTCTTCAGAACCCATCCTTCTGAATCAAACTCGCCACGAGTACACCATCGTGCCGGATGGCCGGCACACAAGAGAGATGGAGATATTCAGCATTGAAGAGGTNNGCCTATCGGCATCAGACACGCAATCGCGAGGATCTGGCATTCTGGGTGGCAACGCGCAACCTGAATCAGTTTGGCGAACGGGAGCCGTCGGTGATGACCATCTCGGTGGTCGATTTGACGGGCAGTTTTACAGATCCCGAAGCAGATGTCCTGATGGTGCGGGCGCTGTGTACAAATTTCGATCTGCCTTCGCGGTTCCACTTCGGCTCCGAAACCGGCGACTTCGATGCAGTCGGTTTCCCTGCGGCGAAGACGGTGATTGGATTGCGGCGTCCGACGGCCAGCGTCAGCACCGGCGGCGGCCCCGGGCATCTATGGCGGCTGATCTCGCTGCTCTCCTTGAATTACCTGTCGCTCAACGAAGAAGGCCGGACGGCGATGCAGGAGATCCTTCGCCTGCACAATGTAACCGATGCGGCGTCGAGCGAAAACCAGGTGGGATCGATTTTGCAGATGAAATCGTCGCCGGGATTCGCGCTGGTTGACTCAGCCTACGGACTGATTCCGGCGCGGGGAACCAAAGTCGAAATGGAGTTCGACGAGCAGCAGTTTGCGGGCAGCGGTTTGTATCTGTTTACCGCCGTGCTCGATCGGTTCCTTGCCGGTTATGCTTCGATGAACAGCTTTTCGCAACTGACCGCGCGAAGCACTCTGAGAAAGGAGGCGCTGGGGAAATGGCCACCGAGAGCTGGAACGCAAGCCCTGTTGTAACCGGACAGGAAAGCGAGACCGAAGAACTGCCTGCGTATCGCGATCTTCGCCGGATGATGGACGAAGAGCCGTTTCGCGTCCACTTTTTTCAGGCTGTGCGCATGCTGCAGAAGATGGAACGCGGCCTGAAGCCGGTTGGCTATTTCATCACGCCGCAGGGTGAGACGCTGCGCTTCTCCGCGCGTACTTCGCTGGCGTTTCCGCCCAGCGAGGTTTATGCCTTGGAACGAACGGAGAATGGCCAGGCGCATATGACGGTGGAGTTCATGGGCCTGTGCGCGGCAATCTCCGTCATGCCGGCGTCGTATACCGAGTTCCTGATTGCGCGTGCTCGCGAGAAGGACTATGTGATGGAAGATTTTCTCAATATCTTTAACCATCGCATGATTTCTTTCTTTTATAGAGGCTGGGAAAAGTATCGCTTTTTCATCGAATACGAAAGGTCGAGAGAGGATCGTCTTTCAGACCGGCTGATGGATCTGCTCGGCCTTGGCACGGAAGGCTTGCGCGGGCGTGGCGGAATTCCCGATGAGGCGTATCTGAATTACGTGAGCCTGCTG
>PMWR01000058.1 GCA_003166055.1 Acidobacteriaceae bacterium | reverse complement strand
AATTTGGCCGATGAACCGGTGGCGAGAATCACATTCTTGGCCTGCACCTGGCTGACTTCGCCGGCCGGGGAAGATACGTCGACGGCATGCACGCCGTTGTTCGCCGGTCCGGTCAGGCGTCCATAACCGGCAATGACGGTGATCTTGTGCTTCTTCATCAGGAACTCAAGACCCTTGACGTGCTTGGCGATGATGCCGTCTTTGCGTTTGAGCACAGCCTGCCAGTCGAGGGTCGGCGCGTCGCCGATGCCGCCAATGCCAAACTCGGCCGCGTGCTTCAGGTGGTCCCAGATTTCGGCGTTGAACAGCAGCGCCTTGGTGGGGATGCAGCCCACATGCAGGCATGTGCCGCCCAGCTTGGGGGTCATCTCGATCAATGAGACTTTGAGGCCGTACTCCGCGCCGCGAATGGCCGCGGTGTAGCCCGCGGGACCGCCACCGATGATTGCCACGTCGAACACAGTATCTGCCAAAGGGAAACTCCGTTCCAGAGCGCCAGCCGGAAGAAAGCCGCGCCGCACTACCCCGTCCAGTTTAATGGATGCGCGCTGAGTGCGTTTTGCTTCGGGTGAGACACCGGCCTTGGCGCGAAGGGAAACCTAGAGGTGGGACTGGACCAGTGCTGTGGCCGTGTTCACCGTCTCCGCATGGTCGCCGAAGCTCTCGATCCAACGCACGTCGGGCTCGCGGCGAAACCACGTCAACTGACGTTTGGCGAAGTTGCGATGGCCCTGCTGGGCGGCCTCGACGGCGGCCTCAAGGGTCAGAGTTCCGGCCAGAACGGCCGCGGCCTGGCGATAGCCGAGCGAGTCCAATGCCTTGACCGGGCCGTAGCGGGCGAGCAGGCCGCGGGTTTCGTCAACCAAGCCCGCAGAGAACATGGCAGCGGCGCGCTGATTGAGGCGGGCATAGAGGGATTTTCGGGGCGGATTGAGGCCGATGCGCAGCAGCCGGAAGCCGGTGAGCGGGTCGCGGGCGACCTTGGAATCCAGAAACTGCGAGAGCGGCTTGCGCGCCGCCAGGCAGACTTCGATGGCGCGCAGCAGCTTGGACGCGTCGTTGGC
Organism: Acidobacteriaceae bacterium; assembly: GCA_003166055.1. Next base: position 4,151 of record PMWR01000058.1, on the reverse strand, counting down.
GTGGATGCGCGCGGCTGAGGCCGGGTCAAGGCGAGTGAGCAGGCGATGCAGCCAGGCATCACCGTGGCGCTGGCGGCTGCGCTCAAGACGCGTGCGGAGTTCAGTCTGGCGCACCGGGCCGGGAAAGAGGCCTTCCGTGAGCGCGCGGAGGTAGAGGCCGGTCCCGCCGGTTACGATGGGCAGGCTGCCGCGTCCGGCGATGGCTTTGAGGGCGGCGCGCGCCTGGCGGCTATATTCGCCCGCGGTGAATGGCTGGTCGGGATCGGCCACGTCGATCAGGTGATGGGGCAGGCGCGCCCGTTCTTCATCGGTGGGCTTCGCCGTGCCGAGGTCCATCCCGCGATAGACGGCGACNNGAGTCGCAACTGACGATCTCGCCTGCGAACCGCTCCCCCAGCGCGAGGGAGAGCGCCGTCTTGCCGCTCCCGGTGGGACCGAGGAGCAGGACGGCCAAGGGATTGGTGTGCAAGGGAGTTGCGCTCACGGTCGCCACCAGCCCGGAGGGAAAATCCACGCAGGGTTGGTGTGGAACAGCGCCCAGACTAAGATGGCTGCGGCCACAAGCACCATGCCGAGAATTTGGTTTCGGCGATAGACGCGGGTCTGTTCGGCCCGGCGCGCCTGCTCGGCCACTTGCTCAAGGTAGGGCTTGATGCGGGTTTGAACCATCGCTCGTTACCGCCGCACTGGAAGGGATCTGGGAATCTCTTGTATCCCAAGCCGAAGTGAATCGAGCATTGTCTCAGGCAATTCCGCAGGCGTTCTTGTCCACACGTAGAGTGTTTTCGAAGCCTGCGGAATCAGCTCAGACCATTGTTCTTCTGATTTCGTGTCCTTATAGGGCTTGTCTTCGCTTATTGACGGCGTTGCCATTCCGGGTGAGCTAAGGTAGAGAATCCAAGTTTCGATGCTCCATTTTGGGATCAATCTTGCAATCGTATCCCGCTCGGAGTCATATGAAGGTTGATTTTCGGAGATCAAGGCAGCATCAAGCTCATCCAGGCGTTCTTGGACAGATCGCTTATCCGCATCGAGGATCACGAACATACCCGTCGATGGTCGCGCATGGCGCGCATTTCTGGCCCTGCATTTCCTCGCCAGCCGCGGAAAGTTTTCGCGCACCCATTGCTCTGCGCTTCCTTGGCCTGACGGAGACAACTCAAAACTTATCTGGCGCAGATTGAAACCCGCAGTTGCCAGAAATCTGTAGATAAATTGCCTCTGCCGCTGATCCTCCGCCAGCACATAGATCCATGACGGCTTAGTCATTCTCCCAGCCCTTCGCAATTAACTCGGAGGGCTGCAAAAGGCCGTCGGGATCGGTCCTGAACTTTTCCGTCCGCACGTGGCCGTTCTCTTCCCTGAAGAAGCGCAGGCCGGATTCCTGCGCCAACAGGTCCAGAATCTCCGGGTGGTGCGAGATTAGGATGAGTTGCCCTTTGCTGTCCTCGACCGCGGCCTCAGCGGCGAGCAACCACGGTTGAATCTCGCGCAAGGAGATAAAGTTATCGGGCTCATCGATAAATACCGTGTGGCCTTTGGCGATCAGGAAATGAAGGATCATGTAGAGAGCGATCAAGCAACGTTGACCGTCGGAGAGTTCGTGCAATGAGACTGGAAAAGGTTTTTGTGTGGGCGACGCAAAATGGGCACGCAACTTCCTGACGCCGTCGTCTTCTGTAGATAAAGTTAGGTACAAAAAACCAGAAAGAACCTCGCGCATTGAGGAGCGGAACGCATCCATTCCTTCCGGGTCGGATTCATTCAGATGACGATACCAGGATGCCATATATTCCAATTCAAAATCAGGTATGAGGAGAATAGAATCAGCGGTTTCTTCCATCTTGTCTTCATAGGCGTCAATCTTGAAACAATGGACCGTATCCATCCATTCGACAAACTGACTCACGGAAGGATTCGGTCCTGCCCAGAAATGCAACGATGATTCTGTCTTATCTCGATACTGCGGAATCGCTAGGGAATTCCCATCCACATAGGAGCGCATCTCCCGATCGACAAACTCAAAGACAGGCGCTCCTTCTACGCTCAATCTTTCCATGTTCACGGATGGCGCATTGGTTTTTGGCGCGTACAGAATTTCAGTTCGATAGGAAAACAGTTTCCCTTCAATCAGCGCCTCAATCTCGAATATCTGCAATGGCTTGTCCTGCCAGCGAGTTCGCGAGGACTGGGTGAATGGGATTTCGCCGCCAGCAAGAAAGCGTTTTAACTGTCGTATCACTTCCAGCAGCGACGACTTCCCGCTGCCGTTGGCGCCCAGCAGCAGTTGCTTTCGCTCCGGTTTGTACTCGAAGTTCACGAAGCAGCGGAAGTTGTCGATGTAAAGGCGCTTCAGCATGGCAGGATTATACTTCTATTGCCCATTTCCGTTGCAGGTTTGACTTCCCCTGCCTCCATTGCCGACCATAGCCTGTCAGGGGATTGGGAGAGCAATGAAAGTTCTCATCTTGGGTTCGGGGGGCCGCGAGCACGCGCTGGCCTGGGCGGTCCAGCGTAGCAGTCGAGTCAAAGAAGTAGTTTGCGCACCGGGAAACGGGGGAATTGCCCAGATTGCGCGCTGCGTTCCGGTCAGTTTGAAGGACCTGGACGCCATGGTGCGCGTGGTGGAGGCGGAGCAGCCCGACCTGACCATTGTGGGACCGGAGCTGCCGCTTTCGCTGGGAATAGTGGACGAATTACAGCGACGGGGCTTCCGCGTCTTCGGCCCCACACGCGCCGCNNAAAGCGATCGAGATGTTCCATGCGCCGATTGTGGTGAAAGCCGACGGCCTGGCGGCCGGCAAGGGCGTGATCATCTGCCCGTCGCGGCAGACGGCGCTCGAGGCAGCACACGGCCTGTTCAGCGGCAAGCTGCTGGGCGACGCCACGCAGCAGGTGGTGCTTGAGGAGTTTCTTGAGGGCGACGAAATCAGCTTTCTCTGCCTCTCCGACGGCAAGCACGTGACGCCGCTTGTGCCGGCGCAGGACCACAAGCGCATCGGCGAGGGTGATACGGGGCCGAACACCGGCGGCATGGGCGTGTATTCCACCGACACGATGCTCGACGAGGGAATGAAGGACTGGATNNGATGCGCTGGAGCCCCGGCGCCTCAGCCTGCGTAATGGCCAGTTCGTCGGGCTATCCGGGCAGCTATCAGACGGGGTTTCCCATCACCGGCCTGAGTGCGGCAGCCCAGATTCCGGGCGTGCAGGTCTTCCACTCCGGATCAGCCCAGATGGGCAACCAACTGCTCACTGCGGGCGGACGGGTGCTGGGCGTTACTGCCGCCGCACCGACGCTGGAAGAGGCGTTGGCGCTCGCTTACCAGGCTATGGCGCTAATTGACTTTGAAGGAATCTACTATCGGCATGACATCGGGCATCGCGCCCTGAGGAGGAAACCATGACAGCAGCTATAACGCTCAACGAACTTCTGGCCTGGAACCAGGAGGCCTCGGATTTCTGGAAAGCGCATCTGGAAGCCAACCCTGCATTGCTGGAGTTGCCCTGCGGCATTGGCGGGACAGTGAATGTGCAGGAGTTTGTTCGCCATATCTGGGGAGTGGAGTTGGTCTGGGCACAGCGCGTCGCTTTCCTGCCCGTGACCGACAGGAAAGACATGCCCACCGGGCCGCTGGATGCGCTGTTCGATCTGCATTTGAAGGCAGTCGAAATCTTCCGCACGCTCATTGACGACCCGAGCGCGAACTGGGATGAGACGTTGACCCTGGATATGCCCTGGCTGCCCCCGGAGGCGCGCACATTTTCGCGCCGCAAGGCCCTGGCTCACACGTTGTTCCACAGCCAGCGTCATTGGGCGCAACTGGCTACGCTGGTGCGCTCGGCCGGATTCCCGTCGGGGTTCAAGGGAGACCTTATCTTCAGCCCGGCGCTGAAGTGAACCGCGGAACCGGTTGAAGCTGTGCGAATTCGGCGATCCCTTTGAAAATGAGAAATCGCGACAGGCCGCCCAAGCCTTATCCGGGCTGTCTGGCGCCTCCCGCCGATACGCAGCGGAAGCCACCGGGGCGGCACATGTCGCGATTGTTTTTGAAGCTGATTTTTAGAGGCTAGTCTGCTTCCTTACGAGCCTTCTTGCGATTCCGCTTGCGCGCTAAAGCCGCCTTGACGCGTTTCTTCTCACCGGGCTT
>PMWR01000145.1 GCA_003166055.1 Acidobacteriaceae bacterium | reverse complement strand
CCGCCATTGCCCGCGCACTGCTGCGCCGACCGGCGATTCTAATTCTCGACGACGCATTGGCCAGCGTGGACACCTATACCGAGGAACGAATTCTGGGAGGGTTGCGGAGCTATACGTCCGCCTCCACCACCATCCTGATCTCTCACCGGGTGTCAACGGTGCGCAACGCCGACCAGATTGCCGTGCTGGTGGATGGCCGGGTGGTGGAGTTGGGCCGCCACGACGAATTGCTGGCGCTCGACGGGTACTACGCCAGCCTCTACCAAAAGCAGCAGCTGGAAGAAGAATTGACAGTGGCGAGCTGACCACCACTTGCCGTGGGGGCGGGCCACCCGCGGTGGGGCGGGAGCTCGCTATTCGCGCGCACGGGCTTGGTTGCCCTTGCGCCAGGAAAAAGGCGCAAGGATAGGGCACCGGACATGCAGTTTATGCTTTCCCAGGTCTCAAAAGCGAGACCTGGGGTACCCGGCTTCTTCCGTCCTATGCTGGCGACAGGAACAAAAATGTTGTGCCCAGGGGGCGCACCGGTTCAGGCATTCCAATTGGAGTGGCCCGCGGAACTGTATTCGTCGGCTTGGAATTCGGACTGGTTCCTTTGTGAGACCTTTGAGGCGACCTGAAGCGGAGCGGGATTAACCTCGGGATCTTTGGCCACCTGGCGCCAGGCGTCGCGCACGTTTTTCACGCAATCGATCGCGTGGTCGAATTTCTGCACTGAGGCCGATTGGGAAGCCTGAAGAATCTGCGCGAAGACGGATGCGTAGAATTCGCTGAGCGCCTGCGCCGGCCGGCCGCCCACATCCATGCGCAGGCGTGCCTGCAGGTGAATGATGATGTCCAGGGCCCGCTTGACGGCGGCGCGACGGCCTTCCTGGTCGCCGCGTTCGACAGCCGCACTGGCGGCGTAGAGAAAGCGGAGAATGCCATCATAGAGCGCAACGACCAGATCCACTGCCGAAGCGCTGTCCAATGCGTGCTGCTGATAACTTCCCATCTGCGGGACGGCTCCTTAGCCGTTGGTATTCTGGTTGTAGCCGGTGATTGCCGAGTAGAGTTCGTTGACTCCCTGAATTTGCGAGGGCAGCTCCTGCATGATCTCGTTGGCGCTGTTCAGTTCCGCTGTCAGGCTCGTTTGTTGCGCGGAAATCAGGCTGTTCTCTTTGGAGATGTCGGCATTCAGAGTGGATTCGATGTTGCTGTTCGAACCGGAGGCCAGTGAAAGAATGCCGGTAGCGGACCCAGTGCCGGCGTTGGTCAGCATGGCGGAGAAAGCCTGGCCCCAGCCGTTCGAGTTTTGAAAGAAGCCCACCACACTGGAATAATCGGCATTCAGGACCGAATCAAGAGAGGTGGCGTCGAAGGTCACCGAGCCATCGTTGTTCACGCTGATTCCCAGCCCGGTCAGGCTGCCGATGTCGGATGAACTGGTGTAATTCAGGTTGGTCGTAGTGGTGTTGGTGGTGTCGAGAATGTTCGATGTGATCGACAGTGCTCCGGCGGAGCCGACGACGCCGGAAACCAGCGAGATCGACCAGGCTCCATTGCTACTCTCGACCGGAGTAGCTGTCACGCCCAGGTTGGCGTCGTTGATTGCGCCGGCCAGGCCTGCCAGCGTGGCATCCCCCGAGGGAACCGCAATAGTGGCCGCTGTTCCGCTTCCCACTTGAACGGTCAACGAACCGGTGAGAACATCACTTCCCGGGCCTCCGCCGATCAGTCCTTCATCCGGGGTGGTGGTGGTAAATGGATCGGTATTCCCATAGGTGAGCATTGTGCCGCTGATTGCTTGCAAATTGGAAGTGACTGACAGCGCTCCGCTGGATCCTGCGGTTTGCGACTGGAACGCCAGATCGGACGTGCCATCGCTGTTTTCGACGACAGTTGCACTGACGCCCATGTTGGCCAGATTGATGACGCCGGCCAACCCGGAGAGCGTGTTGTCGGACGAGCTTACGATGAAGTTTGCCGGAGTGCCGCTGCCCATTTGGAGGGTGATGGAACCGGACAGCGTGGTGTTGAGGTTGTTGGTAACCGGCGTGAGATAGCCGTTCGGGTTTTGCGCGTTGAGGCCGTCGAGCAACTGCTGCTGGAGCAATGAAAGCGTCGGAGAGCCAAAAAGGGGCTCGGGATTTCCCGAAGTGTCGTCGCCTTCCTGCGTATTCATGGCGCCGATCAGGGAGTTGTAGTCGGAGACGAATTGATTCACCGTGCTCTCGACGTCGGTGTTGTCGTTGCCGATGACCACCTGCACCTGTTCCAGCGAGTTATCCGATTCCGTCGCACTGGGAGCCAGCAACTGGAAGGTCACGCCGGGGATCAGGTTGGCCACCGTGTTGGAGGCGCTGGTGAGGCTGACGCCATCGACGGTCAGTTGGGCATTTGCGCCGGTGACCGGCGAGGTATAGCCGAGCGATGTGCTGGCGGGGGTTGCGGTGTCGACGATGCTGGAAGTGACGTTGAGCGTGCCGGCGGTTCCAGGGGTGCTGGATGTCAGCGAAAGGCTGTAGGTGTTATCGCTGTTCTGGACAACCAAAGCGTTGACGCCGATCTTGGCGGTGTTGTTGATGGCCTCGGCCAACGTGGACAGGGTGTTGCTGGACGTGCCCACGGGTACAGTCAGCGCCGTGCCGCCGCCCACCTGGATGGTGATGGAGCCGGCGAGCGTGTCGTTTTCGGCGATTCCGGTAAGCGTGCCGGTTGAGTTGGCGGAGCTGGTGCCGGGCGTGCCGGTGTAGGCGAGATTGTTGGTGGTGTCGACGATGGAATTGGAGCTGACGGCGATGTTGCCATCCGCGCCCGAGGTACCGGAAACCAGGCTCAGCCGGGAACCCGTCGCATCGGTCAGGACGCTGGCCGTAACGCCGACAGCGGATGAGTTGATGGCGCTGGCAAGACCTGCGAGATTGTTGTTCCCGCTGCCGCTCGCCGGCACGCTGATGGGGAGGGCCGCGCCGCCGCCGACCTGGAGCGTAATAGAACCGGACAAGGTGTCGGAGGCGTCGGCAATCTCGGCCAGGTAGCCTGAGGAGGTTGTGGCCAGGCTCTTTACCTCGACCGTGTGGGTTCCCGCAATGGCGGTTGAGTCGGCCGCGGTGAGCGAGAGCACGTTAAGGTCGGAACTCGAGCCCTCCTTCTCGGACAGGATGCCTTCGAGGTCGGTGAGGGAGCTCATGTCATTGGATAGTTTTGAGAACAGCGTCCCGATGCTGGAGATGACCGTATCCTGGCTCTGCAAGGAGGTCAGTTGGGTCTTCCAGGGCGTCTCCACGTTTTGGAGGTTACTGACGATCGAGGCGACGGTCGAGCTGACGTCGAACCCGGCGCCGCTGGTTGGCGAGCCGAAATTCAGTCCTACAGTACCCATTGCACGCTCCCGTGGGAATTGAAGCAGCCGGAAAGCCAGCCGGAGGCCGGATGGATTGGAAAAACTTCATGGCGAATGCGGCAAATGTCTTGCCGAATCGCAAAGAAGGGCGCCCGTGTGGACGCCCTTCTTTGGTGAGCGGCTTAACGCCGAGGTTACTCCACCCNNAGGATTTCGTACTTGGACATGTTGGAGGTTGCGGAAGCATAGTCGGTGGCCTGCACCGCATTCTGCGCCGAGACGACGTTCTCCTGCTGTGTGCTGAGCACGGAGCTGACCGCGTTCAGCGTGTTGATCTGGGCGCCGATGTAGCCATCCTGGGCGGCGACATCGGTAATGGACTTGTTAAGGGCTGTCAGGGATGTTTCCGCGTCTGTCTGGTTGGACAGATCGGTTGCGCTGAGGGATTGGCCTGCGCCGTCGGAGTAGCTGATGGTCGCGATGCCGGCCGAGGTGCCCCTGCTAGCCGAAAGACTGGCGTAGGCAGCGCTGGTGCCGGCCGGATGCGACTCCGAAGCGATTGAAGAATCGTAGACTCCGCTGGTCGCCACGTTGGAGACGCCAACGTTGTACGGGTTGTTGGAAAAGTAGGTCAGTGTTGCAGCAGTCGGGTGGTCAGTGAGTGACGTCCCCGTGGTTCCACCGTTGGTGAGGTCACCGCTGGAGCCATAGACGTCCGAGGTCAGGTTGATTGTCTGATAGCCGTTGGCGCCGCTCGCCAGCGAGGCATGGACGTGGTTGACGTCCGGCCCGGTGCTAAGCGTTGTCGCGGAGCCGTAGGAACCCGTGTTGATGAAGTTCACCAACTGCGTGACGTCCTTATTTGCCGCAATGGTCCCGAGGTTCATTTCGTTGGTGCCATACGTGTAGTCCACATTCCCGGACACAATGTCGCTGGCGCTGGCAAAGCTGCCCAGGTTTGCGGTCGCGGCCGCGTTCCCCAGCGTGTCCTGCAGGCTGCCGGCGGAGGAGACGGAGGTGATTGTGGTGCCGTTTGCCACGTTCGACGTCAACAGAAGATCGTCCCCGGTGAGCCCGTTCGTGCCGCTGCTTACGCCGACAGAAACGTTCAGCGAGGCGCCTTCGTTAACAATCGCGCTCTTCAGGCCGGCGACCGTGGAGTTGTTCGCGGAAAGAGTTACCGTCCCGCTGCCACTCGTAAGGTTGCTGACGTTGCTGGCGCCAGTGCCGCCCATGATGAAGTCGATCGTGTTGCCGTTGGCGGTAATGGAGATGTTGCCGGTGAGAGGGTTGGAGGTGTTGCCCAACGAGTTGTGTACTGCACCAACCGAATCCGCGAGCGAGATGGTGGCTTTCGAATAAACGTTCTGGTTTCCCGCCGCGCCGCCGGTGAGAGCAGACGCATTGGTGGCATCGGTCAGGCTGCTGGTGGCAGTGATGGCTGTGCCCGTGGTGTTGGACTGCAGTTGCAGCGCGCCTGTCGTTGAGTTGATCGATGCCGTGATTCCCAGAGCAGTCTTGGCATTGATCGCGTTCATCAGGCCGGTTGTCGTGGAGTTGGCCCCGGTTGTCAGGTAAACTTCCGAGCTAGTGTTGGGCGTGGTAGTGTTGTTCAGGTTGAAGGTGACCGCCGTTCCGCTGCCATTTTGCAGAACGAGGCTGCCGCCCAGTGCATCGGTGCCGGCGGTGGACATTCCCGCCCCGGTGTTGATCGAG
>PMWR01000265.1 GCA_003166055.1 Acidobacteriaceae bacterium | reverse complement strand
GGCATCGTCTTCCTCTTCAAGCAAAATTAGATGCTGCTTCAGGGAATCGAGAGCAATTTCGACCAGTTTGCGGAATGCGAGCTCATCTACCATGGCCTCAGTTTAACAAGCCGATGGGTGAAGCAGTGAGAGAGTGAAGAAGCGAAAAAGTGAAAAAGTGAAGCGGGGAAGTAGGGGCAGACGGCGGAGAATTAGTGAATTGCTGTGATTTGTCGACATTTATACGGGTTTCTTTGGGAATTGACCGAGTTATTCATGGACATTCTCGGGTTTTTAACGGGATGGTTGCAATTCTTTTATTGCGGCACCTTCATAATCCACTCAGGTCTCAAACCTTCAGTCGGGAGGGCAACGGGATGCGTGTGCTTTGGAGAACGATTGGCATGCTGGCGGTGACGCAGGGCGTTTGTTGGGCGCAAGTCGCGCCCGTGCCGCAGCAACCGCGGCCGGCGATGCCAGAGGCGCAACTGGTGCGTGAGGTCGTCTACAACGAGCTGAACGACCACCAGGGGCACGGCTATTGGCGCTACTGGATTGAGCGCCACACGCCCAAAGAAACCAAGCTGGAGAACCAGATTGAAACCGCGCAGGGGCCGGTGACGCGGCTGGCGCTCACCAACGGCCATCCAATCAGCCCTGAGACGCAGCAGCAGGAGGGGGCGCGCCTGCGGCGGCTTCTGAGTTCGCCGGCGGAGCAGGCCAGGCACATCCGGGATTATGCGGAAGACGAGGAGCGCATTGGCCATGTGGTGGCTCTGATGGCGGACGCGTTTGTCTATCGGTATGCGGGCGAAGAGAACGGGTGCTACAAGCTGACGTTCAGCCCCAATCCGAATTATCCCGCGCACTCCATTGAAGCCCGGGTTATTCATGCCATGAGCGGGACGCTTTGGGTGGATGCACGGATGAAGCGGATGGTGCGGCTGGACGCACAGGTGCAGGAGAACCTTGATTTTGGCTTCGGCTTGCTGGGTCGCCTGTACAAGGGCGGATGGTTCCAGATTGAGCGTACGCGGGTGAGCGCGACGGACTGGAAGACGGAGCGGCTGGAGGTGCACATAGCGGGGCGCGCGCTGCTGGTCAAGTCGTTTGCCCGCGAGACGAGCGAGAGACGCGGCGGGTTTGTCCCTGTCCCCGCGGGCATGAATCTGGCGCAGGGGATGGCGGCACTTGACCAGACCCAGGCGCAGTCTCAAACTGAGGCCGCCCCCCGGCCCAAAGGATTGGTGGCGCCTACGGTCCTGGCTCTGCGGCCGTAGGTTGCAGTGCGACCCTGACATGAAAAGCGCGGCGCGCTTTTGCGTGAGAATCGCTGAATGTCCAAAATCTGTACAGAAGATCTCGACGAAGATTAAAGTTTCCCATCCTTGTGTCGATATATTTCGCATGGGGAGTCCTTGAACGGGGAGCGGAAATGGAGATCAGCCCAATCGCCGGAATTCGAGCCATGCCGGTCGTGAAAGCGCCGCCTGCCGATCCAGAGCTGACTGCGGTTTTCGACATCGACAACTCGGCCAGGATTGGGGACGAGACCTGGACGCCGAGCGACAAGAAATCCGGGCGCGGAGGGGAAGACGATGGGACGGACGAGGAATTAGACGAATTCGAAGATTCCGCCGATCTTGAGGCTGAGCCCCACACTGAGGTGTCTGCTGGGGAACAACCGCAGGCACGACAGATCAGTTTCTTCGCTTGAAACGCAGCCCAGGAGCGGGTTCCTGCTCTCTTCTAAAATATTTCCGTTCTAGAAACGTCTGTCTATAAAGTGATGAATGTAAATGGGATGAATGTCCACTCCTAGTTTTTCCACACGACGGGCTTGCGAAATTGCCGTCGTGGGAGTAATTTACTAACCAGTTAGTTAAAAACATGTCATCCGCCACTCCAGCCCGCACGCAGACTGAACGCGCCGACCAGACGCGAGCCCGGATCCTCGAAGCCGCAGTTCTTGAATTCAGTGCCAACGGCATGGCCGGCGCGCGCACGGAGCAGATTGCCGAAGCGGCGGGTGTGAACAAGGCGCTGCTTTACTACTACTTCAACAGCAAACAGGCGCTGTATGACGCGGCGCTGGAGTCGGTGGCTGATCGCGTGGTGGCCAGCAGCATCGCCGCGATGGGTGCGGAGTGCTCGGCAGGCGAGCGCATGGTGCGGTTCACGCTCAGCCATTTTGACCGCATTCACTCGCAACACGCCTTTCAGAACCTGATGCAGCAGGAGATGATCCGCCTGCATCGCGGCGAAGAAAATGCGATGGCTCCGTTGGTGGAGAAGGTGTTTCGCCCCATGCTTACGCGCATGAGGCAGGTCTACGCCGAGGGACGCGACTCCGGCGAACTGATCCGGGTGGACGAGATGCAGGTGATGTACGCGGCGCTGGGGGCGAATGTTTTTTATTTTCTTTCCTCGCCCATGATCAGCATGCTGTTGGACACCAATCCGTTTGAACCTGGCGCGATTGATTTTCGGCGCAAAGCGGCCATTGAGTATTTGGGCAACACGATTTTTATTGATCGCGAACACGGCGCAACCGTCGCGGCGCGGGTGCTTGCATCCACTCCGATGCCGCAGCCGGACGATAAAGAACCGCGCCCGTTCGCGTTGAATAGATTTGGTAACCACAGACACAAGATCGACGTAACAAAGACAGAGCAAGTGAGGCAAAAGTGAACGCACGCAATCGAGTTTTCATGATCCTGGGCCTGCTCACCATCGGATCGCTGATCTGGTACCTTGCCACGACGCGGCGGACGGGCGATCTGCAACTGATTGGGACTGTTGACGCCAACGAAATCCTGGTGAGCTCGAAGATCCCCGGCCGGATTCAGACGCTGACCGTGGACGAGGGCGACACTGTGAAGGCCGGCCAACTGATCGCCGTGATCGAGAGCGAAGACCTGCAGGCCGCGCGCAAGGCGGCCGAGGCGACCGCCAGCAGCCAGCAATCCAAGCTTGGCGAAACGGTCGAGACCGAGCGCCAGACGCGCGG
>PMWR01000569.1 GCA_003166055.1 Acidobacteriaceae bacterium | reverse complement strand
TCGAGCACCCGAAGGTTGACGATGCTCACGTTCGGGGCAATGCCTTTGAACGTGTAGAAGTCGTTCGGTCCGGTGGAAGCATTCCCGTTTCCCGCAATGATGCCGGCTACATGGGTGCCGTGGCCATACTGGTCGGCGGCCCCGTTCACCTTGTCGCCTGTGAAGTCTTGACTGAATACGACGTTGCTGCGGGTCAGGTCAGGGACGTTGGCGACTCCGCTGTCGATTATCGCCACGCCGATGCCGGTGCCATCCAGGCCCACTGCCGTGGCTGCCGAGGTGTTGATCGTCTCGCTATGGTAGTCGAGGGTCCAGGCCGATGAGCTTGTGCTCGCCCCGCTCAGCGGACGATCCGGTGTGATGTATACGACGTCGGGATCGTTAGCCAGATCTTCCAGTGCCGAGGCCGGCATGGTGTAAGCGCCGCCCTTGAAGCGGCCGAGCTCCCGCTTGATTTTGCCGCCCCGGCTCAACACCTTTTCGTGGTGATATGCGGTGGGCGCTTGCTTGAACTGCACAATNNCATCGACCTGGCCGGAAGTCTTCCCTGTCTGGTCTTTCGAGATCTTGTTTGAGCCGGCAAATGCCAGGCTGGCGCTCAACGTCAATGCGCACATTGTCAGGATTGTTCCCCGCATAGCGCTCCAGGTTTGCTTGCATTTCATTTTTTCTTCTCCTCTTGCGCCACCCCAGATTTTTGGAAATTTCTTATGCTGGCGCTGCCACACAAGGAGGTTTTCGGAGCGAAGGGAAGAATCTTCATATTACGAAGGTAAGAAATGAGAATCCTTACATTACCGATTTGAGTACTTTTTAATCTTTAGTGTAGTTTGGTGTACGTTACCTCCGGCTTCGTGGCAACGATTCCCGGAATCAGACAGTTGTAACCGCCGGAGTCTCCTCCATCGGTTCTTGAGCGACGACTCCGGGTGCCCAAGCTCGTGATCCTTCGCCTGGACCAGGCTCACTCGATTTTGAGCTGAAATGAGACAGCAGATCTCGTACCGGCACAGGAAGAGAATGGAGCAGGGAAAGAGTCGCGGGATGCTGTGCCTGCCCGATCTGCGCCACCTGCACGCACTCGGCGATCACGCCCGAGTCGAGCACGGCGAGCCTGTCGCACAACTGCAAGACCGACACCAGATCGTGAGAGATGTAGAGCAGCGCGGTTCCGGTACGGCGGTTCAAATCCCTCAACAGCCTTACAATCTCAGCCTGAGTAACCGGATCCAGGGCGCTGGTCGGCTCGTCGGCTATCAGAATCGAGGGACGATGCAAAAGGGCCAATGCAATCAACACTCTCTGCGCTTGCCCAACACTGATTTGGCCGGGCTTTCTGCCGAGAAAGCCAACGTCACCGGTGGGCAGTTGCACCTCGTGCATCAGTTGGTGCAGGCGCGATTCCAGCGCTTTCCGTCCCGTCGATTCGTGGGCGCGCCAGGCTTCCTCAAAATGGGATCGCAAAGAAACGGCCGCGTTGAGCGCGGTCATGGGACTTTGCGGAACAAGAGCGATCTTGTTCCCGCGGATCTGACGCGCTTCGCGGGCGCGCATAGTGAGCAGATTGCTTCCATCGATGAGAACTTCTCCTGAAGCGTTGCCTCCGCGCCACGGAAGCAGACCAAGCAGCGCCATGACCAGCGTGGTTTTTCCGGCGCCGCTGGTGCCAACCATCCCCAGCGCCTCCCCGGCGCGAAGATCGAACCGCACATCGTTGAGGACGCACCGCCTTCCATAGTCCGCCCGCAAGCGCACCTGCATCAGCGGCACGCTCATCGCGCGCCCCCCTGGCGGCGGAGGGACGCAATCTTCCACACCGGGCCTGGCGAGAGAATCGACGGTTGGACACCGTGCAATTGCGGCGAGACGGCCTCGAGCACATTCGGATAGACCAGGTAAATGAGCGGCTGCTGGTCGGCCACGATTTGTTGTACTCGATCCACGGCCAGCTTGCGGGCCTGCTGAGAACCACTGCCTGCCTGAAGCCGCATGTTCTTATCGATCTCCGCTTCCCATGCCGTTGCTGGAGTCTTTTGCGATGGATTCCATCCATTGTTCGGCGCGGAACTCAGCAACAGATTCATCATCGAGCTCGGATCCGGCTCGGCATTCATGTATCCCAATAGACATGCCTCATAGTCCTGCTTGTGCAGCAACCGCTCAATCAGCGCCGGGAAATCGAGAGCCACGATCGTAACCTGCATACCAATGGCGGCCAGGTCCTGCTGGATCATCGAAGCCATCTTCTGCCGCGCCGCGTTGCCGGAATTGGTCACAATGGAAAACTTCACAGGGTGCCCCGCGGAGTCGTAAAGCCGATTGCCGCTCGGATGAAATCCCGACGCGGCCAGCATCCGATTGGCATCCGCAACGCCTTCGCGCGGATACTTCAGATCGTCGTTGTGCCAAACCTTGTTGGCCGGTGACACGAAGCCGAACGCCGGCGTGGCATGGCCCTGGTACGCGATGCGGGCCAGGTCGGCGCGATGGATCGCCTCGGAGACCGCAACGCGGAAGCCTCGATTCTGAAACCACGCTTTCTCGAAGTCCGGCAAGGGCGCGCCCGAAGACTGGTTGAACCAGAGTTGCTCCGTATTGAGCGAGGCGCCAAGATCGTGAACGGACTGCGGCGATTTTTGAGCCAGAATGCCGAAATACTCCGGAGAGAGGCGATCGATCACGTCGTACTCTCCGCGCAGGAAGAGGGAAATCTCCTCCTCACGGTTGTTTTGGATATCGAGCCGGACGCCAGCCGCGTAAGGCAAGGTCGCGCCGGCGGCGTCGTGGTCCCAATAGTTCGGATTACGGCTCAGGCGCACATATTGGCCACGCTTGTACTCGGCCACCGTGAATGGCCCCGAGGTTACACGTCCTTCGCTGGGGCGATTGGCCGGCTCGATGGCGATCTCATCGAAGATCTTGCCTACTCCAACGACGGGTTTCGCGAGGTGCACCCTCACCGTGAGCTTATCCGGCGTGTCGATCGTAACTTCGTTTGGCGAAATGAACTCTTCCGCGACCACCGACTGCGTTGAAGGCGCCAGCACCCTCCGCAGCGACCACGCGACATCCGCCGAGGTCAACGCGGTTCCGTCTGAGAAACGCAGTCCGTCGCGCAGCTTGAAGACGATCGCCGTGCCTTGAGGCGAGACGTGAAAGCTCTCGGCGAGCTGCGGCTCGGGCTGTTGCGTTTGACGGTTGAGCCTCAAGAGCACACCGCCCGTAAGATAGCGCACCAGTTCCGAAGCCTCATCGTCCACCTTCGCCGGGTCGAAGGTCTTCGGGTCGTAGTGAATTGCCCAGGCGAGTTCCCGGGGCTGCCTCGGAGCAGCCTGGCATGCAGCAGTAACCGGAAGGAGCGCCAGAAGACTGGCAAGCACAAACGAAGGATGCATCAGGCTACGCATTGGTTTCGCCCTCCCTGGCGAAGGATTCAAGAATCAGCAGAACGGCCACCAGCAGCGCAATCGGCAGATACACCCAATGGGACTGCGCCAGCAGGGCGGAGTTGTCCAGTTCCAGGAGCATCGCACCCCAGGACGGCATCGGCTCCCCAACCCCAAGCCCGAGCGCGCCCAGGTTGGCCTCTGCCACGACGAACGCAGGCACGCAAATGAGAAATTGCGGCAGAATCAGTGGACGCAGATGAGGCAGGATATGCAGACGGACAAGTTGTCGCGGCTTGAGGCCGCATGCGCGACCGTATATCAACCACTCGGCCGAACGAAGCACCGACGCGCCGCGATAGATGGCCCGCGCGCAGGCCGGCCAGCCGAGGGCGGCGAGAACCAGGAAGGTTGCCACAGCCGTCTCGAGCGGCGAGGCGGTCAGCGGCAACAAGGAGCGCGCCATCATCAACAGGAAGAGCCAGGGCAAAGACAGAAAGATGTCGCTCACGAACATGAAGATGGCCGCTATCGATGCGGGGCTAAATGCCGCAAGCAGGCCGAAGCAGGCCGCGATCGTGGTTGTGATTGCCGCCGCAACGGTGGCGCCCGTCAATCCGATGAGAAGCGCCGCGGCGACGCGAACCGCGCGGTCGCGGCCGAGTTCGTCGGTCCCGGTCCAATGCCGGGCCGTGGACGGAGCCATCGTCGCATCGCGGTCTTGAAAAGCATAGTCGTATGGCGCGAGCCGGAGCACAAGCGCCCCACCAAGGATGAGCAGCAAAAGCGCGGCGGCAGGCAAACACTTCTTCATTCCACCTCCAACGTTAAAGTGCGCGTCGAGAGCATCCCCGCAAAGGCCACGACGGATGCCATCAGCAGACTGATTGCAACCAGCACCGGAAGGTCGCGATTCATCACCGCAGACCACGCAAGCTGGCCCACCCCCGGCACTGTGAAGATCACCTCAATGGGAACCAGCGCGCCTAGCGCAGTCACAATCGACAGTGTGGCGAGAGCGCACAGCTGCGGAGCTATGTTTGGCAGTATGTGCATTCGCACCAGTGCCCGCGGCGAAAGTCCCTGCGCCCTGCCCTGCAAGAGGTGCGGAGAGCGCCACGCGCCTTCCAACAGGTTGCGGAGAAACTTGAACTCCCTGGCGGCAATGAGGAGGGAAAGCACGAGAACAGGACCACCCGCTTCGGCAAGGATGCAGGCGGTCGCCATGGCCGCCGTTGGAATTGCCAGAAGAACCGTGAATGGTAAACCGCACAGAAGCCCGCCCCGGCGCAGACCGCTTATAGGCAATGCGGCGCAGACCGCAAGCAGCCACCCGCAAGAGATGCCCTGGCCCAGAAGCAAAGCCGAGACACGCACGCGTGGGCCGATCAACTCCGCAACCGGCACATGATATTCGCGCGACTCTCCGAAGTCACCCTTAA
>PMWR01000172.1 GCA_003166055.1 Acidobacteriaceae bacterium | reverse complement strand
TGAGTCCGGCAACGGCGGCGGATTTGTCTTTGACGCGCGCAGTATTCCCAACCCAGGGCGCGAAGAGCAGTTCAAAACGCTCACCGGCAGGGACGCGCCAGTGATCGACTACCTGAACAGCCAGGCGAGCGTACACCAATTTTTTGCCAATGTTGTTTCGCTGGTCGACAGCACCGCGGCAACGTTTCAGCGCCGCGGCTTCAAGAGCCTGATGGTCTCGTTTGGCTGTACGGGCGGGCAGCACCGATCGGTTTATTTCGCCGAGCAGTTGGCGAAGCATCTGCGCGGCACCGCCGGTGTGGAAGTGGTGGTGCGGCACATCGAGCTTGAAAAGATGAACAGCGAAAAAGCCGAGCCGGCCCTCAATGCTGAGAAGTTGGGCGCATGAAGGCAATGATTCTGGCCGCGGGCCTGGGCACGCGATTGCGTCCGCTCACCGGCGACCGCCCCAAGGCGCTGGTGACCGTGGCGGGACACACGCTGCTGGAGATTGCATTGGCGGGGCTGCGCGGCTTCGGCGTGCGCGAGGTAATCGTCAACGTGCATCATTTCGCGGACATGGTGGTCGACTACCTGCGCGCCAATGAAAACTTCGGAATGCGCATTGAAGTCTCACGCGAGGAAACGCTGCTCGACACTGGCGGCGGATTAAAGAAGGCAGCCTGGTTTTTTCTTGAGGAGGTCGCCAGTGCGCAGGAGCCGTTCATCCTGCATAACGTGGACGTGATCAGCACCATCGATCTGGCGGGCATGGTGCAGTTTCATGCGGAGCAGCAAGCGCTGGCCACTCTCGCGGTTCAGCAGCGGGAAACTTCGCGGGTGCTGCTGTTCGACGAGCAGGGCCAGCTTTGCGGGCGTCGTAGTGGGCGAGACGGCCATACCGAATGGGCGCGGCCGGTTGAGCATGCTCAGGAGCTTGCCTTTTCCGGGATTCATGTTCTGTCGCCCCGCATTTTTGCCGAGTTCAAGGAAGACGGCGCGTTCTCCATCATTGATGCGTACCTGCGTCTCGCGGCAGAGGGCGAGAAGATCGTGAGCTTTCTCGCGGATGATGCCTATTGGCGCGATCTCGGCCGTCCGGAAAGCATCGTTGAAGCAGGCCGGGATCTGGCGGATGGAAGGTTCTCGATTTAGATCGGCGAAATTGCCGTGACAAACTCAAACCGCCGCAACCGCTATGATGGCTACGGCCCTGCACCCGGCGCCGCAGGCGTTTTTCATGGATCCCACTTTCTTCATATCGGCAGGCGAGGCAAGCGGCGAGCACTATGGCGCTCTGCTGATTGACGCGCTGAAGAAGCAGCTTGCCGACGGCGGCGAGACAGGCCAGTTCTTCGGCATGGGCGGCGAGCGCATGGTCGCGGCAGGACTGGAGCGCGTGGTCCGCTCGGAAGACATGGCGGTGATGGGCATTACCGAGGTGGTTCGCCACCTGCCGCGCATCTATCGCGAGTTTCGCAGGCTCAAACAGGCAGTCCGCGACCGCCGTCCGGATGTGGCCGTGCTCATCGACTTTCCCGACATTCACTTCAAGCTGGCCGAGGAGTTTCACCGCCTGGGCGTTCCCGTGATCTTCTTTGTCAGCCCGCAGTTGTGGGCGTGGAAGAAACACCGCATCAAGCTGGTGCGCAAGTACATCGACAAGATGCTGGTGATATTCCCCTTCGAGGAACAGTTCTACCGCGAACGTGGCGTAGCGGCGGAGTTTGTCGGGCATCCGCTGGCGGAGCTGCCGCTGCCCTCGATCAGCCGCCAGCAGTTTGCCCAGCAAAACGGCCTCGACCCGGAGCGAACCTGGATTGGTTTGCTGCCGGGCAGCCGGCCCAAAGAGATTCGCGACAACCTGCCGGAGATGCTGCGGGCGGCGCAATCTCTGTCTCCGCAAGACAAAGCCGGCGGCCATGAGTTCCTGATCCCGCTGGCCCCGACGCTGAATGCAACCCAACGGGACCAGGTGCAGCGGCTAGTGGAGATCCATGCGGCGGCCCCGGCCGTTCCCCGGCTGCCTGTTCACCTGGTGGAGGACGCGCGGGCGGCGCTGTTTCATGCGCGGGCTTCAGTCGTCGCCAGCGGCACGGCTACGGTGGAGGCGGCGCTGATCGGCAATCCGTTTGTCGTCGTTTACCGGGTTTCGCCGCTGACCTACGCCATTGCCAAGCGGGTGGTAACGGTGCCGCATGTGGCCATGGCCAACCTGATTGCGGGCAAACGCGTGGTCCCGGAGCTGATTCAGCATGACTTTAAGGCGGAAAATATCGTCGAACAGATCAAGCGGCTGCTACCGGACGGGGTGGGCCGTGAGTCCATGATGAAGGAACTGCGGGGAATTCGGGAGTTGCTGAGCGCCCGGCCGGCCGGCGGCAACCGGGAAAGCGGCGGCGCCATCGATCGAGTGGCGGCCCTGACTTTGGCCCAGGTTCGAGCGGCTTCCCCAGCCAGAACACCAGAAACCGTGCGATCCTGACTTCCAGCCAAAACCGGGCCGGAGACTGGGATTTCCACAAGATCGGCTGCGATGCGATGATGACTGCTATGGGAACACTCGAGCGGAATTTGCGGCGTGGATTTGGACTGGTCCTTCCCCTGAAAGGGCTGTTGGGTGGGCTGGCTGGCTTTTTGGCGATTGGCCTGCTGATGGCGCCTTCCGCGTTTGCGCAGAGGCCGGAGCGGTCTGCGCTGAATATAACCGGATACGGTATCGACGCCGAGCTGGACACGGCCACGCACCATATTGCGGCCACGGCGACGGTGAGCTTTACTGCTCCCGAGACCCTGGAGCTGGTGAGCTTCGGCTTCCACCCCGCGCTGAAAGTAACCAAAATTACCGACGAAACCGGCAAGCTGCTCACCGGGGAGCGGTCGGCGGACGGCACGATTCGCGTGACACCGGGCGCGCCGTTTACCAAAGGGCAGGTATCGCACTGGACCTTTGTGTATGAAGGCGTGATCACCGGTAATGAGGACGGTCCAATCGAGGGGCTGAAGCTGGCCGCGATTCAGGAGCCCATCACTTATCTGCTCTACCCGGCGCGGTGGTTTCCCATGACCGGCTACCTGATCGACCGCTTTACCGCGGAGATGCACATCAGGGTGCCGCAGGGAATGCGCGTGTTCGCTAGTGGCAGCGACGGAAAGTCGAAGCCGGTAACGCTGGCCAACGGCAAGCCCGGCGACCAGTACGACTTCAAATGGAACAAGCCGGGATTTCCCGGAACAGTGATTGCGGGCCGCTTCTTGCCCCCGGTTTCTGCCGGTCCCGGCAACGTGAAGGTCTACCTGACGGTGGCCCACCAGGCATCGGCAAACGAATTGGCGCAGACGGCGGCCAAGGAGTACGACTTCTTTACCGACAGCTTTGGGATCCCGGAGTCGAGCCATCTGAATGTCGTCGAAATCCCCGACGACACGCTGCCCGCCGTGTGGGCGCCGGAACTGGCCGCGATTCTGGGCTCGCGCGTGGGGGACAAGACCGCCATACGCCTGCTGGCCAACACCATTGCGCACCAGTGGTGGGGCTCCGAGGTGAGCCCGCGCACCATGAATGACGCGTGGATCACCAATGGCATGTCGCGCTACGGCGAACTGATGTACCTGGAAGACGAAAGCGGCAAGAGTGCCATGCGCTCGGCGCTGCTTGACGTTGAGGCGGGCGCCCTGGCCTACGACACGATTCCGCTGTCGACAGCCGGGCGGCTCAGCCCGTTCTCGCCCGAGTTCCAGTCGATGACCCTTGAAAAGGGGGCAATGATATTCCACATGCTGCGTTGGGAGGTGGGCGACAAGGCGTTCCTTGACACGCTCAAGGGTGCGCTGAGCCAGTACACGGATAGCAGCATCCGGTCGTCGGATTTTGTGAAAGTGGCCGAGGCCCAGAGCCAGCAGCAGTTAACCGCGTTCTTTGCGCAGTGGATCGATGGCACCGGCGCGCCGCAGTTTACTGACAAGTACGCCGTCTACCGGCTGGGAAATAACAAGGGCTTCCGCACCATCGGGGAGATCCAGCAAGATCTGGACCTGTTCCGCATGCCGGTGGATCTGCGCGTGGAAACCGATGGCAAGACGGAGGACAAGAAGATCGAGGTGGTGGGCACGGACACGCAGTATGTCGTGGATACGTTTGGCCGGCCACGGCGCATCGCCATCGATCCCAACGGCTGGCTGCTCAAGGCGACGCCCGATCTGCAGGTGCGCATCGCCATCCTGAAGGGGCAGCAACTGGTGGCCCAGGGCGACCTGACCTCTGCGCTTGCCGAATATCAGAAGGCGCTTGAAGCCAACCCGCAGAGTTCCCTGGCCAACTACCGCATCGGTGAGCTTCTGTTTACGCAGCGCAACTACCAGGCCAGCGTGAACTCTTACCGCGACGCTTTGCGCGGCGACGGGGAGCCGCGCTGGACCGAAGTCTGGAGCCACATTGCGCTGGGCAAGATATTCGACATTACCGGACAGCGCGACCGCGCGGTGAACGAGTACCGGCTGGCGGTGCAGACCAACGACAATACGCAGGGTGCGGTAAACGAGGCGCGGCAATGGCTGCAAAGGCCGTACAAGCTCCCTGACAGCGAATAGCTTGAAGCCTGCCTATCGACCAGGGCAGCCGGGTGTCTGACCCCTCGATGTTCCGCGTTGCCGGACGGATTCGTGGTCCGCTCAAGAAGATATACCTAACCACTCCCGCGTTCGCGCCGTCTCTTTCCATGAGTGCAATTCACATTCGCGGAAGAGGTTCCATCGTGAAGAAGAGTCGTTTCGGAATCCGCATTGCCCTGTTCGCCGCCGTCCTTCCATCGGCATTCGCAATTGCGCAACAGCCAGCCCCGGCGCCCGTCCCAGCAGCCATCCGTACGGCCACTAAAATCTTCGTCTCCAATGCCGGAGCGGACAGCGGGCTGTTTCCCTCGCCCTTCACCGGCGATACGAATCGCGGCTATAACCAGTTGTACGCGGGCCTCAGGGCGAATAGTCAGTACGAACTGGTTGGCGATCCAGCCGAGGCTGACCTGGTCCTNNTCAACGGCGCCTCTGACCCCGTGCCCATGTTTCGACTCGTCGTGTACGACCGCAAGACCCATTACGTTCTCTGGGTGTTTACGGAATCCATCGAAATCGCGTACCTCAAAAAAACGCACGACCGCAACTTCGACGACGCACTGAACGCTATCCTCTTCGAATTTGAGTCGCTTAGCGGCAAAGCGCAAGCTGTAACCCACTGAGATTCGGTGGCCGCCGGTCGAGTCTCAGGGTCCAAAGAAAAAACTGCGTTTAGCCCGGCGATTTTGCCGATTAATTCGAACATCCTGCTAGGGTGTGAATCGGGGCATATTGAGCCTCGAGCGGGGTGATCGATGCAACTGAGCGAAAAAGGGCTGGGTTTTCTGAAAAAATCAGAGGGCTTTCGCAGTCATTCTTATCTGGATGTGGCGGGGGTTCCGACCATTGCCTATGGACACCGGATTCTTCCCACCGAGTCGTTTCCCGACGGCATTGCGGAGGCGCAGGGCGCGGACCTTCTGGCCCGCGACGTGAGCGGAGCAGAGAATGCCGTCGAGCGCCTGGTGAAGGTTGAATTGGCGCAGTGCCAGTTCGACGCGCTGGTGGATTTTGTCTACAACCTGGGGCCGCGCAAGCTTGAAGCGTCTACGCTGCTGCGCACGCTGAACATCGGCCGCTATGGCGCGGCGGCCGATGAGTTGCTGCGTTGGGATCATGTGGGCACGCGAGAAAACGAGGGCTTGAAAGCGCGCCGCGAGGGCGAGTTCCTGCTTTGGCACAGCGCCGATTCCGGGCAGCAATCGGCTGCGTAGAGAACGGGCTTCAGTGCTTTGATTCGTCCAGCTCCACCACCTCGAGGCTCTCTTCGCGTTTGAGGTAGCCCTTGCGGCGAAACCAGTCTTCCATGGCCGGCTGCAAGCGATCGAGCGGCACGCGAATCCCGGCTTCGAGCANNGCATGGCGAAGTTGTCGATCCAGTGAATGGGGCAGTCGTGCCTTTCGCCGGTGGAATCGATGCGCTGGATGGAGAGCCGGCGGACAAACATGCTTCCACTGTAAAGGATCCCTGCAAACCGCCCAGCCAATTCACTGACAGGCGTTATCCAAGGCCGTCAAAGCGCGTCTAGCATTGTGAGCACGTTCGCCGGCGAAGGTGCTCGCGGACGAAGAATCCAGCGTGGTTGCTGAGGCGGCCCAAACGGATTCCTCTATGATTGTCCCCAACGGAGAGGAGTATTGCATGATGATGATTCGATTTGCCAACGGAAACTTGTCGGTGCGCCGGGCGCTGCTGCTGGCCACCATCCTGACAGCTGGTTCTTGCGGGCTTTGGGCGCAGGCTGGACCGCCGGCCGGCGCTCCGAATGGCCAGATGCGCCAGCGCGGCGCCGGAGGAGTCGAGCGCGAACTGGCTCAGCTTACAGGGGTGTTATCGCTTACGCCGGATCAGCAACCCCAGATAAAAGGGGTTTTGGAGGAGCGACGCGGAAAGATGGAAGCCCTGCGCGCCAACGGAGCGCAGCCAACCCGGGAACAGATGGAAGGGATTCGCAAGGACACCGACGCGAAGATCAACGCGTTGCTCACCGACGACCAGAAGGCCAAGTTCGCGGACTGGCAAAAGCAGCGCATGGAGCATCGCCGCGGACCGGGCGGAGATGGACCGCCGCCTCCGCCGCCGTCGGCGCCACCAAACGCGTAAGCACGCAGCTCAAAGTCACGGGATTGAGGGCTTCCTGCTCCTTTGCGGTTCTTCCTGCGAAAGGGCAGGGAGCTTTCGTTCATTTGAGCAGCCTCAGGGCTGCTTTTCCGCCGTCGGCCTTGCGTCTTTCATCTGCTCGGCATCCACATGGAAACGCTTGAAATCGTAGTCGCTCTCGGTGAAGTGCTGGCGGAATCCCTTCACCAGCAGCACGCGCGCCTGCACGTTTGCTTCGGCGGCGGTGGGTAGCCAGACTTCGCCGTTCACAAGCGTCTGGTCAAAGCGGAAGCTGGAGCCCTTGTCGATGGTGGCGACCAGGCCGCCGGCCACGCGGAAGTTATCGATAAACCGGACTTCAAGATGAGCCACCTCGCGGTCTGCCTCGTCCACCCAGATAGTACCTTCGAGCTTCTTTGAGGCGTCCTCGGCCAGGCCGTGGGTCTTGGCGTCCTTGCGGCCAATGAAATCGAAAACAATTGCCGCCCGTCCGCGAAAAGTCTCGCGGCGCGCGTTGCGCACGTCCATTATTTCGAGAACACGGCTCACGCTGATGGTCTGGCCTTCAAGCGGCTGATTCGGCGGCGTCTTCTGCGCCTTCTCCACCAGCTTGGTGACGCGCTCAGTTTCCTTTTGCTGGTCGTGATCATTGAGCGGCTGGCCGTTCTTCTTGACCGTCCGCTCAATCACGTGGCCGTTGACGAAGAAGTCCTCGCCCTCCTGGCTCTCGGTCCTTTTCACCTGGCCGTTGGAGTCGATGTCCTGTGTGGTTTGCAGGGAGGTATAGGTGTAGTTCTCGCGCACCTTCTCAAGCTGCTTCTGGTGCTCCTGCACCTCGCGCATGAGCTGGGGAATCTCAGGCAGTGGCGCAGAGGGCGCCTGCTGGGCCAGGGCGCGCGGCGCAGCCTGCAAAAGCGTGATGAAGGTCGCGAGGCAGAGAACGCGTTGAGATCTCATGCGGACATTGTCTCAGGAACAAAGTGGGAACGAGGCTTGTGGCGCTTGCTATTTGGACCCCAGGCGGCGTAAAAGGTTGTGGCACAATTGGATGCACTGGGCAATAGCCTGCCATGCTATACGTGAGGCTGGCTGGATGCATCCTGCCGGATCAAGCCCGCTGGACAGGTAAACCGGCGGGCAGCGCAAGGAGAATCATGTTAGGACTGCTGGTTCAATGGCTGCTGTATGCGTTTGCGCTTCTGCTTGTTTCCAAAGTCGTGCCGGGCTTTGAGGTGAATGGGCTGTGGCCGGCGATGATTGCGGCCCTGGTCATCGGGCTGCTCAACGCTACGGTTGGCTTTTTCCTGAAGATCGTCACCTTCCCACTCAGCATTCTGACGCTTGGCATTTTTCTGCTGGTGATCAATGGCCTGATGATTCTATTGGCGTCGAGCATTGTGCGTGGGTTTCACGTGCGCGGCTTTGGCGCGGCCTTCTGGGGC
>PMWR01000625.1 GCA_003166055.1 Acidobacteriaceae bacterium | reverse complement strand
CAGTCGGGGCAGGCCATGGAGGATGAAAACAACTGCTCGTCCGGTTTTTCGTTGCCAGCGACGGCGACCAGGACGAGTCCGTTGGCGAGCTGGAGGGCCTTGGCGACGGCGGTTTCGAGGCGCTTCTCGACGGAGGGCTTGCCGTGGGGTGTCGTGGGCGGTTGAGTTCCTTCCCCGGTCCCCAAGTGCGAGGGATCTCCACCCCTCGGACGAAGACCTGTCCGCGGGGACCCCGGACCGGGGGCACCCGTACCCGTACCCTGAGTTGTTGCGGGCTTGAGCAGGATGCGATCGATGACTGCTTCAATGGTGTGGTTTTTGCGGCGATCGAGCAGGAGCGGCTCAGAGAGATCGCGAAGTTCTCCGTCGACGCGGGCGCGGAAGCCCTGCTGGTCAAGCTGGTCGAGGAGGTCTTTGAACTCGCCTTTGCGGCCGCGGACGANNACGGTGACACGCTCTCCGTTTCCGAGTTCAAGAATGCGGGCAACAATTTGTTCGACGGTCTGGCGGGCTATGGGGCGTCCGCAGTTGGGACAGTGGGGAGTGCCCACTGACGCGTAGAGCAGGCGCAGGTAGTCGTAAATCTCTGTGATGGTGCCCACAGTGGAACGCGGGCTGCGGCTGGTAGTTTTCTGTTCGATGGAGATGGCCGGGGAAAGGCCCTCAATGGAATCGACGTCGGGGCGTTCGATCTGATCGAGGAACTGGCGCGCGTAGGCTGAGAGCGTTTCGACGTAACGGCGCTGGCCTTCGGCATAAATGGTGTCGAAGGCAAGGGAGCTTTTGCCGGAGCCGGAGAGCCCTGTGACCACGGTGAGCGTGTTGCGCGGAATACGCACGCTGATGTCGCGCAGGTTGTGCTGGCGCGCGCCTCGCACCGAGATGTGAGTGATGGGCATGATGGGAAAGTTCCAGATCGGTTGGAGATCAAAACGGTGGTGTGAGACCTGTCACCGTATTGCAACATCCTAGGGGTATTCTATTGGTCAACAGAAACAAGGGTCAACGCGGGGAGATTTTCTGAGAGAATCGCAGAGAAGTGAGTCGGGCTGCATCCAAGAGTAACCAGATCGACGCCGCGTGAGGAAAGACGGCGCGCTGAGCGTGAGCTACAAGGGGCAGACACGCAACGATAAGACAAATAAGGTAGGGGCAATGGCGGATTTATTGAATTTGGCGATGTTGATTTGCGCGTCAGGGGGCTCGATGGCGTTCGGGATACTGGCGGCGTATGGAATTCTTCGCGCGGGTTTCGCGCTGATGCGACCACGGTCGCGAAAGCCAGTTGTCGCGAGTCAGTTGTCAGTGATCGGTGGTCAGTGAACAAAGCAGGGAATAGGGAATAGGGAATAGATCCTCCGCTGAGCTTGTTTCTGCTGATATAGATTGAAGAGATTCCCGATGGGACAAGAAGAACTCTCCAGAAGACTCTGAAATGGTCGACCTGACTGCTGGGTACGCGCTCGTAGCGTCAGCTCGCTTTCCATTCGCATGGTTGTCGGCTACTGAGGCTGCTGCGGCT
The DNA here is from genome assembly GCA_003166055.1 of Acidobacteriaceae bacterium. The sequence continues at coordinate 5,988 of PMWR01000625.1, read as the reverse complement.
GCGTGCCGGGTTGTGGCTGGCCAGGCTGGCCGGGATTTTGCTGCGGGTTGCGCCCAGGGAATCCTTGACGGAACGGCGGGCTTGCCGGCCTCTGGTCGGGTTGCTGGGGTTGTTCTTCGACTTCGGTATCTTCGTCGGCGGCGGGGGTAGGAGTGTTTTTGGCCGCCTGTGCGTCGCTGGCGTGACGGGGACTGAGCACAATCTGCCGGGGCGCTCCCTGCCCCTGATCGCCAATCATCAGCACGTTGTAGCCTGAGCCCTCAAGGAGCTGCGAGAGGACGTCGCGCGGCTCACCGGGACCGTATGCGCCAAAAATCCTTTCATCGGTGGCCATGCCCTCGACCTTGGTGCCGGTGGCCGTGGAAACCTCATTCAGAATCTGTTCCAGGCTGGAGTTCGAGGCGTTGATGCGCAGGCCCTGGCTGTCCCAGGTGACGGTGGCGTCCTCGGCCTTCTCATTGGCCGGCCACTTGGGGATCTCGAGAGCCGGCGGCGTGACGGGGGGTGGTGTGGCCGGAGCCGCCGCACCAGCAGGATGGGCATCGCTGGAACGCTTGTGGGGATGAGCGGGCTTTGGCGCCGGATTCTGGGTTGGTGCGATGGGAGTGGCCCGGGTTTGCGCGGAAAGTGCGGCGCAGGCAAGCAGGCCTGCCGCACCCAGAGCTAACAGGGAAGTCCGAACAGACATNNAAACGCTGCAGGTGCCGAAAGTCATTGTACATCTGCGATGGTGGCAAAAATCGTTCGCGTGCCGGCCAAGGCCCGGTTGTGGGAACAGGCAGAACTGGCAGCCCGGGCGGAGAGTGACGAGAGCCCATCAAAGAAGAGCACCGAGAACCAGACGCACAGATCAAGAAGGTCGCTCAGGACCAGTTGTCTCCATCACCCAACAGATCACGGTGGGGGGCACCCTCAAGGAGGGGTTCGCATGGAAGAAACCGACGGTGTTTTCAACAGCGGAACTCCACGCCATCTTCTCCCGCAAGTTTCAGGATTGGTCTCGCGGCGTGTTCTTCGTGCGCCGGACCGCAAGACTGCAAAGGGATTTCACAGTGAACGTACACTTAAGTAATGCCTCGGTCCGGCTTTTCTTCTTAAAGCGGCTTTTTGCCTTAACTAAAACGTTTCAGTTTGATCAGCCTGAGAAATAGCTCAGCGTTACCTCCCAGCCTTGCGACCTACAGATTTCAGGGAACTGAGTTGGTTATTAGCTTATAAAGCGTGTCGAATCTTACATTTGAAGAAGATAGGATAGGTATAAGCATGGTTCAGGAAGCGAGATCTCAAAAACTCTTTCGCAAATTTGAGCTTGACAAATGGTTCTTCCCCGGAATTTAATGTCGTCCGGCTCCCGAGTGGGCAGATTTTGGTCGTCAAACTAAAACGTTTGAGCAGAGAGCTGAAACGTTTGAGCAAATCGCTCTGAAAATGGGGAAAACCCCTTTTTCAGGGGACGGGGAAGCTGCGTCCTTACGACGCCTGGTCGCGAGCCAATACTGCGCCGGACAAGAGGACCTGAGTCAATCGGTTGCCGGAATAAGGAACAGTGTCCGGCATGGAACAGAACGAATGTAGACCGCCACGTTCCGGCGCGATCGATGCCGGTGGCCAGCTCAGGCGAAAACGCATGGGCGGCTCGAAAAGACGGGCTAAGTGGATCGAGGGACTGTGCAGCAAGTTGACTCTCTCAGCGAGATTTCTCAATCCGCGCGCATGCAGCGAGTCCGCTGCAGCTCCGGATCGATATCCGCATTGCGCCAAATTGAACGAATCGTTTTCCAGATCGGCGAAGGCCTTCGCATTCTTCCGTAAGCCAAGGGGTGTGCGAGGGCGTTATGCAAATGGAATGCGATCAATTCGAACGAGTCAGGAGAAGGGCATCGGCCCCACCTCAAACACCAGCCGCGCAACCTGGATTCCGACTTCGTCCCAGAGGATTCATTGCCGATGAATGGGAAACGACAGCGGAATGAAACGAGAACAGAAACAAACTTGAAAAGGAAGGTCTCATGAGATACGCAAAACAAAGATTTCTCCTTTTGTCGCTAATCTTTGTCATGGCATGCGCGGGGGCATTTGCGCAGACCAATTCAGAGCTTACCGGCATCGTCACAGACCAGACGGGAGCGTTCGTTGGGGGAGCGAAGATCACCCTCACCGACCCGGCCACTGGCGCGGTTCACACCACTACCAGCGGCGACACCGGCTTTTACACCATTCCCGGCCTGAACGCGGCAAACTACAACCTGAAGGTTACGGCCAAGGGTTTCGAGAACTACGAGCAGAAGGGCGTGGTTATCGACATTTCGAGGACGTTCCGGGTCGACATTAAACTCACGGTCGGCGCGGATACGCAAACCGTGACCGTCGCGGCCGACGCTCTGGTTGTACAGAGCGACTCGAACGTGGTCAGTACGCTGATCAACGAGGAACAGATTACCGAGCTGCCCACCAACGGGCGCAACGTGCTCGCCCTGGCGGCGTTGGGACTGGGCGTCAGCGGCAACCTGCCGGATATGGAGAATCCATTCTCTGTGAACGCCAGCTATGCCATCAGCTTCAACGGTCTCAGCCAGGCGCACAACATCTGGATCGTTGACGGCGGCGAGGCGTACGACCGCGGTTCCGGCGGCAAAATGTCCGTCATGCCTTCACAGGACTCACTGAGCGAGTTCCAGGTGCTGGCCAGCAACTATCCTCCGGATTACGGCATTGCTTCCGGCGGCGCCGTGACCATGTCCATCAAGAGCGGCACCCAGAAGTTCCACGGCGAAGCCTGGGAGTTCGATCGTAACGACGCGCTCGACGCCCACAGCTATTTCGATAACAACGCTGGACAGAAGACGCCCAAGGCGGAACTGCGCTATAACGTCTTCGGCGCCAACATCGGCGGTCCGGTTTTCATTCCTCACGTATACAACGAGGGCAAAAAGAGGACCTTCTTCTTCTTCAACGAGGAGTGGCGCAAGATGGTCAACGGCGTATCGACCAATCCGGTCGATGTGATGCCGGGGGCGGACGAAGTCACTACAGCAGCGAATTTCACCTACGTGATCCCCACGGCGTTGAACCCGATAACGTCAGTAACCGTGCCTACGGTTGCCGATCCAGTGCTTGCCGCGAAGATCAAAGGCGATGGACTGACACCGGGTCAGGCGTTTCCGGGTGGTGTCATTCCCGGTAACCTGCTGGATCCCAACGCCCTGCTCTTCAACGCGACCAAGAACCTGCCCGCCGCGACCAATCTGGGGACCGATCAGTACACCCCGTCAGGCGGCCATCTACCGATCAATGTCCGGGAAGATCTGTTCCGCATCGATCACAACATCAATGACAAGTGGCAACTGTTTGGCCACTTCATTCATGACGCCAACGACTCCGTCCAGGCCACTCCCGAGTGGCAGGGCGACAACATTCCGACCGTTGGCTCCAACTTCAGCAACCCGTCGTACAGCTCGATCATCAAGCTGACCGGAACACTGTCACCCTCGGTTCTGTTGGAAGCGGCGTTCAACTACGACGGCAACAAGATCGCCATTATTCCGGTAGCGGCGGAGGGCGGCAGCTTCGTTAAGCCTTCGGGCTGGAGCACCGGGACCTACTTCGCAACAGCGAACGATGTGGGCAATCGCCTGCCCGACATTAAATGGGCCAACGACGGCGGCGCGGATTGGGGTCCTGGAAACGATCCCTGGACGAACGGCGCCGAGGACTACGCCGAGGTATTCGGCCTGTCCGTGACCAAGGGCAAACATCAGATGAAGTTCGGCGGCGGCTACAACCGCTACACCAAGAACCAGGTCATCGGCAAGGATTCCGAGGGCGATTACACCTTTGACTCCAAGGCCTCGCAGGTTGGCGGGCAGCTCACGGGTGATTCGTATCTGGACTTCCTGCTCGGCCTGACCGCGAGCTTCAGCCAGTCGAACGCCAATCCCATCAACCACTATGTCAACCAGACAACCTCTGTTTATGCCCAGGACAACTGGCATGTCAACAGCCGGTTGAGCATCCAGTATGGCTTCCGTTACGATGCCATGCCGCACGTCTGGGAACGCAACAACCAGGTTTCAAACTTTGACCCATCCCTGTATCAGACGGGGCTTGCGCCGACGTTCAACGCCGACGGCTCGTTTATGTCGACCAGCCCGGGGCTGGTCACCAATTCCATCGGTACCTTCTATCTGAACGGTATTGCACTCGCCGGGCAGAATGGCGTTCCGCGTGGTTTGGCAAGGCAGGACTACAAGACGGCCATGCCCCGTGTCGGTTTCTCCTATGACCTGACGGGCAATGGCAAGACCGTCGTGCGCGGTGGCTTTGGAACGTTCTACGAGCGCATCCAGGGCAACGACATCTACGACGCCGCCGGCAGCGCTCCTTTCATCAGCACACCGGCTGCCAACGACGTAGAATTCACCGGCACCTCAACCAACTGGCAGGCTGGCGGCACGGCTGCCACGCCTACCTTCACCCAGGGGTACAACTCCCTGAATACCTATTACCCGAATCCTGCCGTGGCGCAGTTCAGCCTGGGTGTGCAACATGAAATCGCTCCCGCGCTGATCCTGGTCACGCAGTATGTGGGCAACCTCGATTGGCATCAGAATACCTGGCTGCCGATCAACAACTACCCGTTAAGCACGCCGATGGCGACCCGTGCGGCATCTGTAAATGGTGGGCTGACGACGGTTCAAAAGCTGAATCTGGCAACCTATCCAGGCTTCGGCAACATCCGGTTGCAGGAGAATCCGCTAACTGGCACTTACAACAGCTTCCAGATTGGACTTCGCCAGCAAAACAAGCACGGTCTGAGTTTCGAGCTGGATTACACCTACTCCCACCAGATCGACGACACGCAGAGCAGCGTGGACGTGGACAACAATAACCCCTCGTTCGATCCCTGGAACCTGAAGTACGACAAGGGGTCCGGTATTCTGGATCGCCGCAATGTGTTCAACGGCAACTACGAGTACAAGATCCCGTTGTTTGCGCATGCAAACGGTTTGTCTCACAGTGTGCTCGGCGGATGGGAAGTCTCCGGCACGGTCGTCTCCGAGGCTGGTATGCCCTGGTTGGGCAATACCGCTCCGGGCGGTGGCGGTCCGGATACGGTTGGTTTGGGAGGCGACTATCGCGTCCGTCCGAACATTACCGGCAAACCGCAATATACCAAGGGAAAGACGACAGTCGGCACCAACAGCGGCTATCAGTGGGTGAGCTCGGCTGGCTTCTCGCAGCCCGTAGCAGCATGGGACGGCGGCCCGAACCTGGGCTTCGGCAATGCCGGCAAGGATGTTGTAGTAGGCCCCGGCCGCACCAACTTCACAACCGCACTTTACAAATCCTTTGCCCTTGGCGAACGCGCTCACGTCGAACTCCGCGCCGAGAGCTTCAACACTTTCAACCACACCCAGTTCAACGGGATCAACAACGGCTTGAACTTCAGCCTTACCAAGGGTGCTGACCCGAGTCTCCCCAGTAGCTACGTTCCCGCATCCAACTTTGGATTTGCGACAGGAACGCAGGACCCGAGAGAATTCGAGTTCGGTGGCAAGTTCGTGTTCTAACCGTAACCCTCAACCGGGGGGCGCGACAGGTAATCCCTGCCGCGCCCCTCTTATTCTTGTGTCCTGCGTTTGCCGGGCTTCCAATAAAATGAACAGATGAAAGAGCCGGATTCGCAATGCGAATGAGAACCTGTCAGACGATGACAATCGCACTGACCTTGGCAATCGCACTGGCGTGGGGAATAGCCTCAGCCGCCTGCCTTGGTCAGACCACTCGAGCGCCGGGGAACCAGCGGCAGACCGCGCTCAGCCTGGAGCAACAGGGCAAAATCGTCGAGGCCGAGGCTGCATGGCGCGCATGCCTTCGTACTCAACCGGCAAACCCGGAGCCGTACGCACACATTGGCCTCATGGAGGCGCGCCAGGAACATTACAAAGAAGCGATTCCCTTTTATCGCAAGGCGCTGGCGCTGAATCC
>PMWR01000449.1 GCA_003166055.1 Acidobacteriaceae bacterium | reverse complement strand
CACCCTGGCGCCACCAGCGAAATCTTCACCACCCCCGCATTCCTGCCCGCCACCTCGGGCTCCACAATCGCAGCGGCATGTCCCTGTGCATCGGCCGACAGCATCGGAGCATGCTTTTCTCCCTCTGAATCTGTCTGCAGAGGTAGAACCGCGTTGGGCGCCAGGCCATCGGCGTAGACCACAATTCCCTCGGCTTCCGGCAGCCCGAGCCGGGCCTCCAGGCGGCATTTACCGTCCTTGCTCCCCACCGGATAAGGAACCACCGTCCCTGGAAAGAAATACTTCCCGTCCGGGCTCGCCAGCACATAGCGGACCGGCTCGCCGCGCGCCGCCTTCAGGTCCACTTCGATCTCGTTGTCACGATCCAGCAATGCCGCCTTCTCCTGGTCCCCAACCGGCGGATGCCACATCACCAGGCCCTTGGCATTGGTATAAACCTGCTGCGGAGTCGACTTCACGGCCACGCCGATTCTCCACACCCCCAGCACATAGCTCTGCTTCTCCGGCGCGCCCGGAATCAGCAGCCGGTAGCGTACAGTATGCCCCTCCCCTTCGTTGACTTCGCCTAGCTTTTCAAACTGAATGCGCAGTCCCTTCGGATTCCTTTCATTCGGAGCCGCGGCGTCCAACCCGATCTGCTGCTGCAACACCGTCACCAAATCAATCTGCGCACGCTTTCCGCCGGTATCGGCGATGCTTTGCCCATGACCGATCCGGCCCGCCAGCGTCAGCGACGCCAACACCAGCAGTTGCATCGCGCGCTTGCCGCACAGCATCACGAACTCCGTCCGCGTCTCCAACAAAAGCCTCCTCGTGCCGCGCGCCCAGTCGCGTGACCAGCTCTCTTCCCATTTCCCGGGGATCCGCTTGTTCGCACCCGCCATCGAGCCGCCGCGTCAACTTCTTCGCCGCGCCACTTCCTCATACACCGCTGCATACTCGCGCGCCGGGCGCTCCCAGCCGTAGTTTTGCTCCATCCCATTCCGCATCAGCCGTCTCCAGCCGTTCTTGTCCGGAAACGCCTTCAGCGCCCGATCGATGGCCGCCAGCAATTCATCCGGGCTCAGACCCGCGAATTTAAATCCGGTCCCTGTCCCCATCATTGGATCCCAATTCTCGATGGTGTCGTCGAGGCCCCCCGTCGCCCGCACCACAGGCACTGTCCCATACTTCAACGAGTAAATCTGGTTCAATCCGCACGGCTCATACCGCGAAGGCATGAGGAATATGTCCGACCCCGCCTCAACCTTGTGCGCCAACGCGTCGTCGTAGCGAATCTGCACCGCAACCTGCCCCGGATTCCGAAACGCCCAATCGCGAAAGAACCTCTCGTACACCGGCTCCCCCGTCCCCAGCGCCACCACCACCGCATCCCGCTCCGTCAGACGATCGCCGGCCGCTGCCACCAGGTCGAACCCCTTCTGCGTCGCAAACCGCGACACAATCCCGATCACCGCGGTCGAATCCGCAACCTTCTCCAGACCAAACGCATGCAGCAGATCCGCGCGGCACTCCCGCTTCCCTTGAAAATCCTCCGGCGTGTAATGAGCCGCCAGGTTCCCGTCCGTCGCAGGATCCCACTGCGTGTAGTCAACTCCGTTCAGAATCCCGCGCAGGTCCGCTGCCCTCTGGTGCAACAGGCCATCCAGCTTCTCCCCGAACTCCGGCGTCTGTATCTCCTCGGCATACTTCCGGCTCACCGTCGTCAACATATCGGAGTAAACCAGCCCGCCCTTCAGAAAATTGAACATATCGAACTGCTCCAGCTTGTCCATGGTGAAAATCTCCCACGGAAACAGCAGCCGCTCGGTTGTANNACCGGAATCAGCGCGGCCTGCCAATCGTGCACGTGAAACACATCCGGCACGCCCAGCAGTTTCGCCGCCTCCAGCACCGCCCGGCAATACAGCCCAAACCGCTCCCAGTTATTTGGATAATCGCCTTCGCGCGTCCCGTAAAGCCCCTGCCGGTCATACAAGTCCGGACAATCCACAAAGTAGATCTGAACGCCCTCGCGCTTGCCCCCGTCCACAATCCCCACAAAACGGTTGTAATACTCAAACGGAATCGTGATCGACCGTGCCGCGTACTTCCATTCGCCTTCAATATGCGACCGTACCCCGGCATACAGCGGCAGATAGACCGTAACCTCGTGCCCCAGCTTCTTGAGTTCCGGCGGCAGCGCCCCCACCACGTCGGCCAGTCCGCCGGTCTTGGCAAACGGAACGCACTCCGAAGCGGCAAACACAATGTGCATCGAAACCTCTCCCGCGCCGCCCTCAAGGACACAACGGCGGCAGCCCTGAAGCGCGACCAAAGGGCCAGTCTACTACGCCCGTCTGTCTTCGCGAGATGCTCACGGCGCTCCGTCGGGCTCGCACCAGATTTCCCAGCCAACCGCAACTTCCCCGTCCTCACCTCCAAGGTTTTGGAGCAGTCCTCCGCCGCCTTCGTCGACCCACGGGGCATGAAAGTAGCGCGGGTCTCCACAGGCCGCCGAAAAACTCCACCTTGACGTAGATGTGCGAAAGGGCACGACTTGCCGGGGCCCCCGGCGACAGGTCTTCGTCGCTGGGGTGGCTTTAGTCGTGCCGTAGGAACCGCAAAATAAAGCCCGGGCTTTAGCCCCTGAGGGATGCTATTCCGGCGTTTCGCCCAAAATCAGGCCTTTTTCCGCAGCCTGCTACAGCACTTTCGGAATTGCTGTAGACCGAAACCTCACACTCAAGTGGCTTTTTCCCCAAGAAAAAGCCACATTTCAATGCACTCTAAAGGACCACACTATTTCCGAAAGTGCTCTAGTAGTCCAAAAAGATTTGTTCAAGCGGCAGCTCGAAAAGCTTTGCGAGCTTGAACGCGAGTGGTAGCGAGGGATCGTACTTACCTGTCTCGATGGCATTGACGGACTGACGCGAAACCTCCAGACGCTGCGCCAGATCAGCCTGGGACCATTTGCGCTCGGCCCGGAGAACACGCAACCGGTTATTCATTCTCCGCCCTGTACTGACGGAAGATAAACAGCTTCGCGCCTGCGGTGACAACGAGCAGGATGATTGGGATCCAGAGAATGTTCAGGTGCGGCACCGTGTCCCGTGCGTGCAGCTCGACGAACCCCCAGATGGTCGTCAAGGCCATGGTGATGAGCGTCGCCCAGACAAAGGATCGTGTCAGCAGAGCGCGCTGGAATTCATCGCGAAGCCGTGTGACGAGCAACCCAACGCTGATGAGTTCGGCGAAGAAGAACGCTCCTGCTATTCCGGCCAACGTCAGAGCAGCCGCGCCATTGTGGATCCGGCTCGAAGCCTGAATGCAGGCAATGTACAGGACGAGGCTGATGCTGGTAGCAATCTGGCACTGGCGGCGAAACCGGCGGTCGGCGGCATTTCTGATCGGTAGGCACATGGTTGGCTTCCTTGACTTAAAGACAAGTAAGCATGACATAATTCGCAGAGGTTTGTCAAGGAAAGTTGACAATCAGAAGCAGGAGGACTCACCGGGCGGCATGACCCCCAAAATAATCCGGCGCCAATTTGCATATAATTTCCTCCTCTTGGCGCACAATAGAACTAAATCCACCGAAACAGATCAACGGATCTTGCAATGTCGGACAAAATAAGTATCCTCCGGCAAAGCCGCAGGCTTTATGCTTGGTGGCCCCTCAAAGGGGCCTGTGTAGAAACGTTCGGTGCCGGGCGCGGCCCGTCGCCCGCGCCGTAGGCGCAGTGATTGTAAGCCCCGCGCTTCAGCGTGGGGTTGGCGAAACAAACAATTCATACGGAGTCCCGTAGGGACGGCGCTCATGCTCTCCGACCTTCTAACGCTCTTGCCAGAAGAGTGGAAAAACACAAACCAGGAACGACTCCCGTAAATGTCAAACCTCTACTGCCACCCCGGCAAAGCCGGGGGTTCTCCCAATTGAATAG
>PMWR01000605.1 GCA_003166055.1 Acidobacteriaceae bacterium | reverse complement strand
GTCGAAGCCTTTCGCCTCGCCGCGCACCGCGCCTTCAAAGCCGGGTTCGACCTTGTCGAAATCCACGCCGCCCATGGCTATCTGCTCCATCAGTTCCTCTCGCCGCTCGCCAATAAGCGCGCCGACGCCTACGGCGGCAGCTTTGAGAACCGCACNNGTGGGTGGAATGTCGACGAATCCGTCCAGCTCGCTCGCCTTTTCCGAGAACACGGCGTTGATCTGGTCGATTGCTCCTCCGGCGGAATGGTTCCGAACGCACAGATTCCTCTCGGCCCCGGCTACCAGGTCGAGTTTGCCGCCCGCATCCGCAGCGAGGCAGGTATTCCCACCGCCGCCGTCGGCCTCATCACTGACCCCACACAGGCCAACGCCATCGTCGCGCAAGGCCAGGCCGATCTGGTCCTTCTCGCCCGCGAGATGCTCCGCGATCCCTATTGGCCGCTCCACGCCGCCGCCGCGCTCGGCGACGCCGTTAGTTGGCCGCCCCAGTACCTTCGCGCCGCGCCGCACCGCTCCTCCCCGCGCACCCCCATCATCCGCCCCGAATCAACCAAAGAACCGGCATAATGCTGAGCCGCCTGCGGCGCCAGCTCCTTTGTCTGAACTTCACCCCCGAATCCTGCATCGAATCCTGTACTGGTAATCCGTTCCTGTTGTCTTTTCCGGTTACCATAGGCACAATCGGCAGCTTTTACGTCACATTGAATGCAAAATGTGTCCTATACTGCGCTTAGATTGAGCGCAGCATCCCCATTTTGATGCTCCGCTCCACGACGCCCTATGGCTATGCAACTCGCCCGCAAGCGCACTTTCGAAACGACGCCTGCCATCCCCGATCGTCTGTACTTCAAGATCGGCGATGTGGCCCGCATCTGCGGCGTCGAAACCTACGTCCTGCGCTTCTGGGAATCCCAATTCCCCCAACTAAAGCCCAACAAGAGCGGAACCGGCCAGCGGCTTTACCGACGCCGCGATGTCGAAACGGCGCTTGAGATCAAGCGCTTGGTCCACGCCCAGGGATACACGCTCGCCGGCGCCCGCCAGGCTCTTGACCAGGCCAGCCGCCACTCTACGCCCATTCAACTCGAGCCCCAGGCCGCTGAGTTCCAGCCCGTTGAGCCCCAGACTGTTGAGCCACCGCTCGTTCTCCATCAATCTTCGCAGCGCGATGCCCAGCCGGAGCCCCAGTCCCGGCTCCCTCTCCTCGCTGCCAATCCCATCCTGCGCCCCGATTCGGTTGCCGCGGCCATTGGCCACGCCCGCGCCGAGTTGCGCGAGATTGCCGGCCTGCTTGCCTCGCCTGTTCAGCATCAGACCCGCCGACGTCCGCGCATGACTGCGCTCTCCAACACCTCGGGGTCGCTCTTTCAGTCTTGAACCCCTGAGAAAAGCCCCTTGCATCACCCCGCTGCGTTAAATCGTTTTCACTGCTGCACTTACCGGAATTCATGCCGCCGCACGTCTTTTCCCTCAAGAAAAAACACCTTGCCTGAAGGCGAGAAGTTCAGCATATGAAGTGAAGGTGCTCTCCTGAGGGCCCAAACCGCAAAGCTCCTTCGTGGTAAACTTGAGCCATAGCTTTTCCTCCTGCGTTCATCAACGCGAAACGGATCGCTTCTCTCCTCACCGAGTCACAACTATCCTCATTTGTCTCGGAGCTCGCTTTCTATGAAGTGTTCGCTTTGTGGGTCTACAAGAATTCGCACGTCGAGGCTGCGCGGGTTTGATTTCGCCCGTCTCATCGTCCTTCAATTTCCCGTCCGATGCCGCGAATGCTACGACCGGGCCTTTGTGAATGTGTTTCTTGCCCTCACGCTTCGCGAAAGCGACAAGGGCCGCGACCGCAAAGGCCTCCGCAGCACGGAAAATCGCGACAACTCAACGCCCGATCAAGCGTAAACACCGCATGCTCCGGCCAATGTGCGCATCCAGATCCGGATTAGGTCGATTGTCGTTCGCTCCTTGCTTCTATCCTCCTTCGCTTGTCCTCTAAACAAGACCGCTTGCAGGGATTGCCACCGCCACAACCACGGCCACGGTTGCCGCCATCCATACCGCGGAACGCGGCATGCCCGTGATCAGCATTGCCCCAATTGCCTCGGAACAGCAAAAGAAATATACCGCCATGAATGGGTATGCAAAGAAGAATGCGTTAAGACGATCCAAGCTTCACTCCTTTCGACACTTCGGACACTCCATGACGGAACCGGACCTAACGCATCCGTATCTCGCCCATGTTTTCTGTCCTGAAGTTGCACCGAGAATAGCAATCCCATTGCGGTTGCGTGTGTGACGCTGGATTGCATCTCGTGTGATATGGGGTTTGCATCTTCTAATATGCCCGCGGATCATCGCGATCGTCGAAACTGCGAGCCTACTGTCCCGAGACCCAGATCTCCAATCCCGTCAACAGCGCAGGTTGTCGCCCGACGCCGGTGCGTCAGGAAGTACCCGTTGATTTCTTGTTTAGGTCTTGTGAAAAATTAATCTTCATTTAATGGTCGGGACGGGGAGATTTGAACTCCCGACCCCTCGCACCCCAAGCGAGTGCTCTACCAGGCTGAGCCACGTCCCGACACAATCGAGCCGGCTCAGAAAAGAGCCGGCTCAGGGGTCTTGATTAGTTTACACCAGCCCGCCCGTCCGCAACGTGTCTTTGTCGAAGGACCACCGATCCCTATACACTGTTCCCGCAATGCAAATCGCCCGCCAACTTTCTCCCCGCCTCCGCCATCCGCTTCTCCTGCGCCTGGCCCGCACCTTCACCGCCCCTCTGCTGGCCGTCTGCTGCCTCACTTTGCTCCCGTTCCTCACCGCCCACGCGCAGGCGCCAGCCAAGCATCTCCTCATCTACGCCATCGATGTCGAAGGAGGCCAGTCCACGCTCCTTGTCGCTCCCTCCGGCGCGTCTCTCCTCATCGACACCGGCTGGCGCGCGATGGGCCCGCACGACGATGCAGGCCGCGACGCCACCCGCATCCAGGCCGCCATGCGCGACGCCGGCATCGCCCGCATCGACCATCTCCTCATCACCCATTTCCATGTCGACCACGTCGGCGGCGTCCCCGAACTCGTCAAGCGCGTCCCCATCGGCGAATTCCTCGACCACGGTCCCAATCGCGAAGACTCCGACATCACCCGCCACGACTACGCCGCCTACCTCAAAGCCATTGAAGGCAAGCACCGCCGCATCGTTCACCCCGGTGACACCATCAACATCCCCGGCCTCTCCGCCATCGTCCTCACCGCCGACGGTGAACACATCGCAGCCGTCCCCGGCGTCCATCCCACGCCCAATCCCTGGTGCGCCGCCGAGCCCCACTGGGACCTCGACACCACTGAAAATCCCCGCTCCGCCGGCGTCCTAATCACCTACGGCAAATTCCGCTTCCTCGATCTCGGCGACCTAACCAAAGCCAAGGAAATCCCCCTCGTCTGCCCCAACAATTTGATCGGCGCCATCGACCTCTACCTCGTCAACCACCACGGCTTCAACCTCTCCAACTCCA
>PMWR01000116.1 GCA_003166055.1 Acidobacteriaceae bacterium | reverse complement strand
GCGCGCAGAGCGGATGCACCTTCACGCCCGCCAGCGGCTCAACGGAATACTCAAGCTCGACCACGATCACGACGGTTGCACACTACGGCGCCCAGGCACCGGAGGCGGCGAGCCCCTACCCATCCACCATCACCGTCCCCAACACGGTGACCGGCAATGTGACAGGAGTTCAAGTCGAACTCAAGAGCGTGTCGGTGGCAGGCGTTATCGGCAACTCGGCGGGTCTCTACGAAACCCAGGTTCTGCTGGTTTCGCCGTCAGGCCAGCAATTTCAGCTCATGGGCGGAGCTGGAGACGACTCAAGCAACGCAATTTCCGGGGTCAACATATTTTTCTCCAATTATGTGAGCGCGAGCAACTTCCCTTATTTGCCAAGCACAACCCCTTTCCAGACGAGCGGTAACGGATGTTATGCACCCAGTTCGTATTTTTCCCCTACCGGTCCGCTGAACGACGAGAATCCTTTTCCGTATCCATCTCCGATCGCAAGCGGCTCAACCATTTACTATCCGAATTCCGATGGAAGCTCCACGCTGACCACCGTGTTTGGGACGGGTAGCACCCCAGCGGCGGGCGCCTGGAAGCTCTACGTCCAAGACGGCTGGGAGGATGCGGTGACCATCGACGGGTGGAATCTATACCTGACGGTGACAGCTCCCACCAAAGCCAACACCACCACTGTGCTTTCGTCGTCCCAGAATCCGGCCTATGCCACCAGCCCGAACAATACAGTGACCTTCACGGCCACAGTCTCTTCCAGCGGTACGCCGACTGGAACGGTTGCGTTCTACGCCAACGGCAGCACCTCGCCCCTGAGTTGCTCGAGCGGCAATCAAACGCTGAACGGCAGCGGCCAGGCAACCTGCGGAATCACTCTGACGGCGGGATCTTCGGGGTCAAGCTCGTCGCAGTGCAGCGCGACGTCGCCTCCCACATTCCCGACGGTTTGCCAGGGCATCAGCACGATCACGGCAGTTTACTCGGGAAGCTCGACTTACTACACCAGCACCAGCGCCGCCCTCAATCAACTGGTGGAAGTGCATCCGAGCGGAAGCACCTCGACGGATGTATGGTGCAATGACACGGGGCTGGCGATACCAGGCAGCAATGCGCCCGCGCTGGCATATCCCTCCGTCATCGAGGTTTCCGGGTATGCCGCCGGGTCAACGGTGTCCAATGTAAAGGTTACCCTGAACGATGCGTACAGCTCCTCCGACATTAACGACCCATTCCTGCTGGTTGCGCCAGGTTCCGGCGGGCAGAATCTGGATTTTCTGGACAATGGCTTCAGCGCCAGCGCGGTGAACAATCAGACCCTCACGTTTTTCGATACTGCCGGCCAATTTGCGCCTGGCAATGTTGCAGCAACGACCGGAAGCTACGAAGCAACCGACAATAATCAAACCGCGCTCACTTTCGCTCCGGCGACGGCGCCGTCGATCGATACCAGTATCCCGCCGGTCCCCTCCACTATCCATTACGCGGCGTACGGTCCCTCCAACGATGGAAAGACAGATTTTGGGACAACAGCATATAACTTCGGGCAGGCCTTCAATAATGCACCGGCAAATGGCGACTGGGCGCTTTACACCTACGGCTGGTCGGGCGTTGCGGCCAGTCTGGACGGCGGCTGGTGCGTCACCCTTACGCTCAACACCGGCGTGGCGAGCACCACCACCGTTACTTCCAACAACAATCCGGCGTTGAACGGCCCCGGACAATCCGTCAAGTTTACGGCGACAGTGACCAGCGGTGGGAATCCGGTGACCACGGGCACGGTGACGTTTCTCGACGGCGGCCAGACCCCTGCCGGCACTTCTGGCGGCAACAACGTGGTTACGCTGAACGGCAGCGGACAAGCGACGTTTACTACCAGTTCGCTGACCGAAGGCGATCACACGATCACGGCGGATTATAGCGGCGCGACCGACTACAACCCCAGCACCGGGACGGTAGACCAGCGCCTGGACGATGCGACCACGGTTTCGAACGTGACCGCCGCTTCGGCGCAGTACTGCAACACCGGGGGAGTGCTGACCGCGACAGGGCAGAGGGGCGCCTTCACGCCGAACCCATCGAATATCTTCGTGACGAATCTTCCCGGCACCGTCGACACCGTTACCCTCACGCTCGACAGTTTCTACACTTTCAGCGACTCGATCTACGAGATCGAATCGATGATCGCGGGCCCGACCGGCGCCGCGCTGGACTTCTTCTCCGATACCGGCGCAACCAACACGATTCTGTCAAGTGGCAACTATATATTCGCCGACGGCCACGGAGCGGTGGGGCAGTCGAGTTTCGGGCCCGGTACCTACGAGGCGAGTAGCTACGACACCGGCGCCAATTCGGGCGGCGACACCTATACCGCCAGCCCCAGCGGTTTCTATACGCTGCCAAGCTCGTTCAAATATGCCCAGCCGCGCGGCAATCCCGCCTACACGTTCGACACCGGAACCGATAACGTATTCGGCACCACCAACCCGAACGGCACCTGGAGCCTCTATTTCAACCAGACCGAGGCGGGCTCGGCGGCCGGCGCAACCGGTGGCTGGTGCCTGAATTTCACCGAGACTCTGCCCAGCATCTCGCTGACTGCGCAGAGTCCGAGCACTTTCACTCAGAACGGAACGGGCTCATTCCCGGTGACCATTACCAACCTTGGGTCCGGCGACATCGGCGACCCGACCCAGACAGCCGCAAATGCGATGGTGGTCACCGATACGCTGCCCGCAGGCCTCACTTATTCAAGTTTTACGGGTACTGACTGGACTTGCTCGGCGTCGGGGCAGACAGTTACCTGCAGGAACCAGGACACGGTTGCCCCGACCGCCGAATATAATCCGCTGTCGATCAGCGTGAACGTGTCCAGCACAGCCTCCGGGTCTCTCGGGAACAACACCGTTTCCATCAGCGACACCGAAGCCTCCAACACGCCTGGCGCGAGCAGCGCTTCGGTGACCATCGACGTGCCTCCAGATTTCACCAGCGCCAACACAACCCCATTTACGGTGGGCTCGTCAGGCATATTCATTGTGACTGCCTCTGGCTATCCTGCCCCGACGTTTAGCGAATCGGGGAGTCTGCCCAGTGGCGTCACGTTCACCGACACGGGGACTCTATCGGGCATACCCGCCGCCGGCACGGGCGGGGTCTACAGCTTTACGATCACGGCGGAAAACGGTAGCACCAACCCCACGCAGGATTTCAGGCTGACCGTGAATCAGGCTCCGGCCATTACCAGCGCCGCCGGTGCCACCTTCACCGTGGGTACGTCAGGTTCCTTCAGCGTCATCGCCTCGGGCTATCCGGCCCCAACGTATAGCGTAACCGCCGGAACTCTGCCAAGCGGCGTGACGCTCACCTCTGCCGGACTTCTATCCGGCACACCGGCAGCAGCGACTGGCGGCACTTACCCGATCA
>PMWR01000207.1 GCA_003166055.1 Acidobacteriaceae bacterium | reverse complement strand
TGCTCTGCTGGCGCATGGGCGAGACCTCGATCGAGCATTGGCACACAATGGATTCGGGTTTCCAGGGCCGTCAGCCGGTGGATGAGCGCTTCCGCCGCCGCACCAACTCTGGCGGCAGGCCGAACTAAGAGGCAGCTCTTAGCTTTTAGCCTTCAGATCTTGGCTTTCTCTGTCCCCTGATCTAAGCTGCATGTCCGTCCGGACCATTTCTCATTCATGAATCCGGAGAGATATCCTGATTCAGTCCATGTACATCCCCGAACAAGAAGTTCGCGCCGTTCTCACTTATGAAGCGCTGATTCCAGCCATCCGCCAGGCGCTCATCGACTACTCCGCCGGCCTTGTTGAGCAGCCGCCCCGGACCATCCTTCGCGCCGGCAACGCCGAGGGCTTCCGCAACGGCTGGTTTGCCGTAATGCCGGTTATCGCGGGCGATGTGATGGGCGTCAAGACCGTCACCTTCTTTCCCGGCAATGCCGAACTAGGCCTGCATACACATATGGCGGTCATTGAGCTTCTGCGGCGCTCTACGGGTGAGCCGCTGGCTGTGATGGATGGGCGCCTCATCACCGAGATGCGCACCGCTGCTGTCTCCGCCGTAGCTGTGGATGCGTTGGCGCCGAAGCAAGCCACAAGTCTTGGCATTCTGGGCAGCGGCGTACAGGCACGGTCGCATATCGCCGCGTTCCGTATCGCCCATCCCAACCTCAAAGACATCCGCATCTGGAGCAGGACCGCAGCCAACGCCGAGCGGTTGGCAGCTGAGGCCGGCGCACATGCGGTGACGATTGAGGTGGCAGCGGCGGCGGAAGTAGTGCTCACCGTAACCGCATCGCCCGACCCTGTTCTGAAAGGCCGCTGGCTCGCGGCGGACGCGCTTGTTTTGGCCGTCGGCGCCACGGGAACAACTCTCCGCGAGTTGGATGACGAGGCCATGCGGTCAAGTTATGTTGTGGCCGAGTCGCGCTCCTGCGCCGAGCGCGAATCCGGCGACGTGCGGCTTTCCGGCGCGAAGGTACAAGCCGAGATCGGCGAAATACTCTCCGGTGCAGTAGCCGCGCCAGGCGGGCGGCGCATCGTCTTCAAGTCTGTGGGCATGGCCATTGAGGACCTGACAGCCGCGCGTCTGGTGTGGCTGGCGCATTCCGAACACCCACCCGCATGAGCGAATCGCCGGCCTGCGCGTCTCTTGGTTCAGGCCTTTGAACACCTGCCTACGTCCAACAGTGTGAACAAGTATGACGGTCACCAAGGCTATAGTCTTCTTAACAGGAACGGGTTGTAAGGGCAAAGGATTAGCAATGAAATCCGGAAAATGGGTACGGCTGCTGTTCGTGGCGGCTCCGCTATTGGTCGGTTTTGGGTCTGGGTGCGGAAACTTCTGGCAGGCGCCGAGCGGGGGCGGAGGCGGAGGCGGCTCAACATCCACAACCACGCTCTCCAGCGGCATCTTTTACGTTCTGAATGCGGAGACGAACCAGGTGGTGGCCATGAGCATCAACTCAGGCGCGCTGACCACGGTCGCTCCCTATGCTCTTCCTGCCAAACCGCTGGCCATGACCCTCTCGCCCAACGGCAATTTTCTCTACGTGAGCACGTTTAGCGGAATCTTCCTTTATACGGTTGGATCGGGCGGTGTTCTCACTGAGGCAAATGGGAACGCGGCCATCAGCTCCGATCCTGCCAGCACCTTGCAGGTGGACGCGACCAACAGTTGGCTGATCGATGGCGTATCCGGCGTAGCCCAACTGAGTGCCATCGCCATCAGCCCCAGCACCGGCCTGCTGGCCACCGCCGGCGAGAAGGAACAGACCGTGGCTCTTCCCGCCACTACAATCACCGAACTCGCCATCTCCCCCACTGACTCCAGTTCGTGCAACTCCTGCTACGTCTTCGTCGCCCTGGGCATCGGCGGCACGGAACTGGTGGACTTCAACCCCGGCAACCCAGATCCCTTCGGAGGCACCGGCAACCGAGCCGTAATCACCTCCGGCGGCGGCGCCAACACCGTCGCCATCGACCCCACCAACCGCTTGCTGTATGTGGGCGAATCCGATGCTCTTGCGTCCGAGACGCAATCCGGCGGCCTGCGCGTTTTCACCATCGGCTCCGGTGGCATCACTGAAATCTCAGGCTCGCCCTTTACAACTGGCGGCACCGGCCCCTCGGCGATTCTGCCCCAGGCCGACTACGTCTACGTGGCCAACGAAGCAGTCGGCGGCAGCTCCACGGGAAACATCGCCAGTTTCTCTCTTGACTCCACTGGAACCACCTCAGCGCCTGCCTACACAGTGAAGTCGATCGGCATCGTCGGCGCGGGCACAGCTCCTCTGAGCCTGGCGGCGGACTCGACCGGCAACTTCCTGCTGGTGGTGAACAGCGGCGGTCCCGACCTGGAGGGCTATACCATGAGCGCGGGCACGCTGACATCGGTGCTGACCGGGGCGACAGGGACCGATCCAGTCGAGGCGATCTCGGTTGCCGCAGCGCCGTAAAAAAGCAGTTGTAAGTTTTAAGTTGTCAGTTGTCAGTTGTCAGTTGTCAGAGCCCTGCTACGCCCTCGAGGCACGCTGTCAGCGGGTCGGTGACAACTTAAAGCTGACAACTTAAAACTGGCAACTCCCTCTCAGTGCTATCCTCGAGAGGACCGCCACTGGCTGTGCGAACGCGATCCCCAATCCTCCTCGTCTCCTCCAAATGCCGCCTCGCGGCCTCCGGCTTTTCGTTGCTACTGCTCGCGGTGCTTGCGCTCGCTTGCGGATGCGAGCGATTTCACCAGGCGACCCACGAGACGGTCTACGTCTCCGCGCGCCAGATGTACATTCATGACCGCGTAGCCGCCGTCTCCAATCGCGTTGCCGAGGTCGTGAATGGGCAGCCGCTTGAAGTGCTGGAGCACGGGCGCCGCTTCCTCAAGGTCAAAACCCGGAAAAACGAGATTGGCTGGATTGAAGAGCACGCCGTGATCGACGGCAAGACCTACGACGCGTTTATTCAACTGGCGGACAAACACAAGCAGGATCCGGTGGTCGCCACGGCTACAGTGCGCGACGACATTTATCTGCACCTGCTGCCGGGACGGGAGACGGAACGGTTCTATCTTCTCGCGGCGAATGCCAAAATCCAACTGCTGGTGCGCGCCTCGGTTCCAAAGACGCCTGTGCCTGGGTCGCTGCCCGCGCCGGCTGAACGCAAACCTGCGGATGCGGCAAAGAAGCCTGCTTCGACTGCGGGGACGCGAGTGGCCGGTGCGCGGCCGCCCGAGTCTGCGCCGATAGAGGCGTCTCCCGTTGCAATGGAAGACTGGTGGCTGGTGCGGGATGAGCAGGGGCACGCTGGGTGGATGCTGGCGGGGCGTCTGGACGTGGATGTGCCCGACGAGATTGCGCAATATGCCGAGGGCCAGCGAATCGTGGGCGCGTATGTTCTCACAAAGGTCTCAGACGACGAGGCCACCACGCCCGACCACGAGGTTCCCGAATATGTGACGGTGCTTAGCCCGCCCAAATCCGGGCTGCCCTTCGATTTTGACCAGGTGCGCGTGTTCACGTGGAGTCTGAAGCACCATCGCTACGAGACGGCTTTCCGGCTGCATCCCATCCAGGGATTTCTGCCGGTGAGGGTATCAACGCAGCCGGGGCCGGGAGGCAATGTGCCGGTGTTCAGTTTCGGGCTTGCGAACGGCCCCGACGTCAGCACCGATCCGGCGACGGGCATCACGCGGCCGGCCTCCGCGCGCACCATAAACTACGAGATGCTCGACACGGTGGTGAAGCGCATCGGGCCTGATATGGGACCGATTCAGGTGGGGCACCTGGAGGGCGAGAAGGCGAAGACGGGGAAGAAGAAGGGCAAGCCATGATGGAGTACAGGGTTATGCCGCCGGCCCAATCGATTTCGATCCCGAGGACAAGACGTTTTCCGGCACAGTCGCAGGGCTTCGAGATGTGATTCATTTTGAGGGAAGGACGGCCGCGGAGCTGGAGCGCGCCTTCCGCGGGAGCATCGACAGCTATCTCAGCCGCGGGATCGAATCTGTCCAGCCAACCACGACCTGAGCACCTCATCCGCGCGGCTCTGCCATCCATTTCCGGTAGCGCGCAGCCCCTCCGCCACGTCTGGAGAGAGCCGGATTGAGATGGGGACCTTCCTCGGAGTTTTCTGCGGCCCGCGTTTGCGGAGCTTCAGCAGTATCTTCTGCTCCGCCTTCGGCAGTGCGGAGAAAGGCTTGAAGAGGGCAACGTCCTTGGCTGTGATTTCTCTTACCTCGCCGTCCTCATCAATCAAGGGTTTGCGGTTTGCCATAGAGTTTTGCCTCCCTCTTGTTGGTTTTGCGGAAACTGATCACGCGGATTCCGCCCGGGTTGGGGATATAGCAGAGCAGATGCAACCGCTTGTCCAGATACCCCACACCAATGCGTCGCATTTCGCCGTTCCGGAAATAGTCCGCGAACACGGCATTCTCGAAATCGAAATCCGCCGCCCGCTCGAATGAAAGCCCACGCTCCTTGATGTTGCGCTCATTCTTCGCGGGATCGTACGTGATTCCCATAGGTTTATTGTATATACTATCTGGTGGAAGTCAAGCGCGTTGGACGCAGCCCTATAACTTAAAGTGGAGTCTCAGATATACGGATTGGGAACCGGGAGGACTATGGACTCAGCAATCAGGTCGTGAGGTGCCTGAATATCAAGTCTGCCTCGGCCTGATCTTCGGAGAAGGCAGCGAATTTCGCGGCCATGAGCTTGCCTTTGATTTTCTCGTCTGCCTTGCCGATCTTAAATTCCTCGATTACGGATAGAAGGATGCTCTCGTAGCTGTTGGCGCTAGACGCGATCGCAACGCCGCACATAGCGGTGAAAGTCTCCAACTTCAGATTGACTATGCCGGTCAGACCTGAGTGCACCTGCCAGCTGAGGCGCGGTTGTTCGACCTCATAAATCTCCTCGTATCTCGTTCCCAATAGTTCAGCACGACCCCTTACCGTCTTCTCGGACCAATGGTCAAGCCGACTTACGCCGGGCCAGAGTCTTGCCTTCATGGAGTCTATGCGGGCTCCTTCAGATGCGATGTATGACTGGTAAATCGAGTCGTCGCGTGCGATTGTAGGGTGTGCTGCCTTGAATCGGACAATCTTTCGAGCGCATCGGAGCTTTTCGACATCGATAAATCCGATCATCTTTGGAACCGCATCGAGGATGATGTCAATCAGCTTGATATCCACCAAAAGTTCGAACAGATTTCGCGTGATCATCGAAATTGCCTGGAAGTGTTGGCGGTCGGTAAGGACTTTTAACGACGCAATATTGGCGACACAGCGGTGATAGACGAGCTGAAAGCACATCTCACGCTCCGTCGGTAAAATGATCGTGTTGACAATCCCGCGAACTTCGATCTTGTCGAACTCGCTGACGCTCTTGAGCATGGCGAAGAGCTGCTCAACATTCTTGTTCGGATCTCTGGATACAATTCCTGTTGCCACAAAATGCCTCCCGTAGAAGCATTATGCCGAGCGCCCCAGGTCCCGCTTTTGGGACCTGGGAGTCCGAACTTGCCTTACTCGCTGCTCATGGCCTCTTGTGCAGCCTTGGCAAGGAATCCGGAACGGCTCAGATGACGAGCTTGCGCGTAAGTATCGATCTGCGAGAGCAATGAGCCGGGCAGGGAGATATTGACGCGCTTCGGCGCCGGATCGATGCGCGATAAATCGAGGTCGACCAGCATCCACACGCCACCTTCGTAGCGCGGGTCGGCGGCCAGCTTTTCCAGAGCGGTGGGCGCGGGGATGGGCAGCTTCTCGCCCGCCATGTGGCATTCCACGGCCTCCTGCGCCATCCGGTTAATCTCCTGCCAGTCGTCCGCGGCGGAAAAGCACCCCGGAAAATCAGGAAATTCGATTCCGTGCGCGTGCTTCTTGTCGCCGACGTGAACATAAACCGGATAGAGCATTTCTCACCTCCAATGCCAGCCAGCCTGCCGATAGATGCTGCGCAGCGTGCCTATGGGAAGGTCTTTCTTCGGATGCGGAACGGTTACGGCGCCAGGTTTCTCCGGGTGCTTGAACTTGATGTGGCTGCCGGCTTGATGCGCCTTTTGCCAACCCTCCGATTCAAGCCTGCGGACGACCTCCGCGCTCTTCATGTGTGTAATTATACACAAAATAGGCTGTGTGCATCTTTCGGTTCAAGCCGGGAATCTCGGCCCGTCTTCACCCCCGCCGCCGCAGCTCCAGTTCCACCACGCGGTGCATCTCCGCCTCGGGAGCGGGCTTGCCGGTCCAGATTTCAAACTGGCGCGCGCCTTGCTGCACAAACATTTCAAGGCCGGTCACCACGGGAATTCCGCGCGATTTCGCCAGTTTCAGCAGCGGCGTTTCCATCGGGTTGTAGACCATGTCGAAGA
>PMWR01000068.1 GCA_003166055.1 Acidobacteriaceae bacterium | reverse complement strand
GGGTCCACCTCCTGGCCGGCGCGCCTGGCAAGGTACAAGCTCAGGCCGTTGATCCCACGTTCGGTGTAGATGTCGCTCGACTGCTTAAATAAGAAGGGAATCTCCAGAGCCCTGCAAAGATCGTGGACTTCGGCCGCCCATGCCATCTCCATCTTGTGCTTGGCGTGAAGCGGCCCGCTCATCCCGCCGGCGGCGACCCATCCCACCCCGTTCAGGTCAATGTCGGCAACGCTTTCCATGAGCGGCTCGATGCTGAGGAATCGCAGAGCACACGGGATCGACCGCAGCGCGTCTACCCGGTGGTACGAGCTGCGAACGCCGCAGGTCGTGCCCATCCATGCATTCGGATACCGCTTTCCGTCTCCCCAATCGCTCGGGAGGCAGTCAGATATTCGTTCCGGCCGCTTGGTGAGCAGCATGAAGTTGACATTCTGGCAGTCGCGAATCACTCGCCACGCATCGGGTCGCCACCGGTCGGCATCAGCATGGAAAAAGTCGCTGAGTGAGCACACGAAGCAAATTGCCTGACGGTTTGCGCCCTTTGCTCTCGCGTCAAGTTGGTAAGGTGTACGCCACGTCTGGGTGGGAACCAGGATGCTGAACTTACGGCCGCCTCGACGCAGGAGCGCGTCGGCGTAACAGCCGACGCATTCCGCACTCATACGTTTGCAGCCTGTCCAGNNGTGAGCGCCGTCCTGATTTTCATTCGGACCGCGAATCGTTGCTTCTCCTCGCGGGTCAATGGAACGAATGGGTCATCCTGATTGTGTTCTCGTTGATCTGTAGGCGGCATGACTAAGACATTCGAAACGATCCGGTCGGCCTCCTCCGCGTCGATCACATCTTCGTCGTGGCTGTCGTTCTCGATGATCGACTCAATGGCGGTCACGGCCGGGCGGTACCTCCGCTGGGCAAGGTCTATGCCCCTCGCCTGTGCCGCTTGAATCACGGTGCCTGGCAGGCTAGCTGTCCGCTCGTAATCGGCGATGATGTTCCTGACAGTTCGTTCATGGCATCCCATTGCTTCGGCAACGGATTTTGCCGCGGCCATCCAGCCGCGATCTCCAGCGGAATGGTCATTCTTCGCAGCGAATTGTTTCTTGTACGCGGCCAGTGCTTCGCCGAGAAGGAACCTGCTCGTCCGGTACTGCCCCAGGGCCGCCACTAGGGTGTGACGCGCTCCCAGGATGTCCACATTGACAAGTCCGATATGCTCGGCCTCAATCTTCTCAAGCCGTTCAGACAGAGTGGAAAAGTTTTCCACTGTTGCCCCTGTCTCGCTGAACTCCTCTTCGGGCTCGTCGAGTTGGATGCCTGCAATGGATGGCTTGTTCTCAACAGCCTCGTCTTGGAACGAATTCAGTGTCGCGAGTTCATCCTCGGTGAAATCGCATGATTCCTGGATCTCAACGTGCCTATTACTTTCACCACTTCCTCCAACAACTGCAATGCAAAGATTATTCAAAGCGCTTCTCTCTCCCNNAGCTGATTCAAGATTGCGGGTTTCAGTCGGCGATGAGAATAGGGCGTTCACCCTATGAGTCGGGGTGATTATCGCTATGTGATCTGGGTCACTTATCCTTACTAATGCAGATTTATATTGCGTGGGTCGGAATAGTGGCGTAACATCTTTTTACTGAATAGGCGGCTGATTTGAGCCCATATGGGGCTCGCACTAGGCCATCGATGGCGCCGCCAACAGGGCATCTTCCTAATCGATATGACCGGCTCACGCCCACCCGGCAAATGACCCCTTCGGGGGCAGGTTTCAGTTCAGGTCTGTTGACCTGAAGACTTGGAACGCCGTGAGCTGCGGTCAACCAGCAATCCAAATTCAAAAAGGTACGAGATGAACAACCAAGGCAATGGTGCGCCCGTTGAGGCCACCAAAGCAGTACGCCGGACAATTCGATTCAGGACACCCTGTATTACGAGCAACAATCTCACAGACCGCGAGCAGCAGGTCTTACGCTGGCTGGCGCATGGAAAGACCCTAGCCGAAATTGCTGTCATTCTCGAGATATCCAAGAAGACAGTTGAAACTCACCGCGATAACCTCATGAGAAAGTTGGGCGTGTTTGATCGAGCCTCTGCGACACTCGAAGCGGTCCGACTTGGTCTCATCAGTTGTCCCTGCCCCCGCTGTCGCGAATCGGCGGTGGCAGCATGACATTCCTGAGATCCACAGTTGATGAAGCCATTGCCGCAATCGGCAACGCTAAGACGCTGCTGACGCTTCAGGTCGAACTTGCCGTGACCCGCTCTCAGATTGCCGGTTTCCAGGATCACGAAAGAGAACTGCTTGAGCTGATCCGACGGGTGGAGGCGTCGATATGAATCTGACGCCTTTCAACATTCTCAATGCATTGCAGGCAGTCCGCGGCCTGCTTTCGGTTGGCGAAGTAGCTGACCTGTTTGGGAAGTCGCCGGCGACCATCTATCGAATGGCGCAGAAGCGGCAGATCCCGAGCTTGATGATTGGTGGTTCGCGCATGTTTGATCCATCAACACTGATCCTGTGGCTCACAAAGAAAGAGCCACAATTAGCCGTGGCTGCACGAATGGTTCAACAAGCAGCTTGACCATTAAAACTGTTCAACAAACTTGGGGGGCCGGGTTCATATCGGCCCTTTTCGTTTGCGGGTGGACGATGACTTCAAAGGAGCGCAGCCAAGGATGACTGTTCCACCTTGTCGCGGAGGTCCGCCAGTCGGAGATCCTTCAGATACTTCTCAGTAGTAGCGATGTTTTTGTGTCCGAGCATAATCTGCAGGCTACGTATGTCCAGAGTGGACCGCAGCATGTTTGTGGCAAATGTCGGTCGCCACCTGTGCAGGTACCACTTCTTGCAGTGCGGTCCAGAGATGCACCTATTGACTTTGGGCTTGTCACCCTGGGGCTGGCCCTCTTTCGCCTTCCGCGCAATGGACTTGCATTTTCCGCAGTTCAGTCCGGCTCGGTGAGCAATTTCCTTGCAGGCTTCGAGCGCGTGGGCATTCGGCTTTTCTCCGCCGTAATTCGGGCGTTTCGGGTGTGGTGGTGTAGGAAACACGACAGCCGACCCTGGATTTGCCTCCAACACTCTTCAACCCGCTAAAGTGAAATTTCAGCTCTTTTGCAGTTTGAACAGCCGCTTCCAGAACTTGCTGTTCACGTCGCGGTCTCGACCCGACTTCTCTGTATCGGTCGTGCCGGGCTCGGATTTGGACGCGGACACGTAGCGCCGGAAATTGAACTTCAGAGGCTTATGCTCCCTGAGACCCAGCGGTTCGGGCTGCGGCGGTAGCTGTGCGCCCGCGACCGCAGCCTGGGGATTAGTGACGCACAGGCGGCGCGCTGTCTCTTCACCGACCTTCTTTGCAACATACTCGTAGCCCGCCTTCAGATGCGGCGGCCGCCAGGAGGGATGATGCGCATCGGTGGCCAGAAAGTGGACCCAGTTCCGTTCCAGCAGTTCGTTTGAGAACGCCTCGGCCGCATTTCCAAATCGCCCATACAGGGCGCTCGATGTAATCTGCACCAGGCACCCGGCGCGCATCCATGCCGCCAGTAACTCCGGCTCGCGCTGCATCGCCACGTTGCGTTCCGGATGGGTGATCACCAGGGTGTAGCCGGCCGAACTCAGCCGGAACATGGCGTTGTCAAACAGCGAATGAATAAATACGTTAGGGAATTCAATCAGGAGATATCCCTTGCCGTCGATCGAGTAGCGCAGCGGATTGGCGGTGGCTTCTGCGATATTGTCTGCGCTCAGATGGAAGTCGGCACCCAGGCTCAGGTCGATGGCGCCATGCAACCGCTCGCGCAACTCGGCCAGCCGGGATTCAATCAGCCCAGCCTGATACGAGTATTCGTCGCTGACGTGCGGAGTGCAGACGATGCGCGTCACTCCCTCCTGTGCGGCCTCCTGGGCCATCGCCAGCGAGGTCTCCAGGTCGGGAGATCCGTCGTCCACTCCATAGATCAGGTGGTGGTGAATGTCGATCAATGTGCCCCGCCAGCGTGTTCAATGCCAAAGAATGAGCTTTCATGCCGCCAATGCTCCGCTTAATCGTTCAGCCAGGCTTTAGCTGCAATCTCCTTCTTCAGCACCGATTGTCCAAGATTGTACCGCNNTAATGCGCGAACCCGCTTTCGACGCCAACGGCGTGGGCTGCGATCCCGACGGCCGGGGAGAGCAGCCACAACCTGTTGCGATGCTTCTTCAGCCGATAGCTGACGAATGTCCCGTATCCAACATAAGCGAAATCTACGCTTAGCTGGCCAGCCAGCGACGAGGGCATCAGAGGATTCCCCTCGCGGCAGTGGTGATCCGCGATGCAATGCTGGGTCATGCCCACGTCGAAGACTGCCATACCCAGATGCAAACCATTGAGCAGGAAGAATCCTTTGCTGAGCGTTTGGGGACGAGCCGGTGTGCGAGCCACGAACACAAAGCCGGCCGCGGAGGACGACCCGGAAGGCATTTCATCGGCATAATTGATTGCGACATCGCCGGCCGGCGCTGGCAGTTTCGTGGCCAATTGCGCATCCCGTTCGATCTGCCGGATTGGAACCGTGGCGTCCTGCGCGGGACACACCAAACCTCCCATTGTCATCGCCAAAGCTAATATCGCGCTGTGTACTGTGTTCATGCTGCCCTCCAGACCCATTTCGTATGCGGCTGGAGGAGTTATCGGCTGAGCACAGACCGGATTAAGGCCATTTTTGAGGCGATGAGATTAGAAGTTGCCAAGAGAATTCTGCTGTTTCGTTTAGGAATATAAAGGGATGATCGGCCTAGGAGATCTTCAAGCACAACTTGCAGTCGGATCGAGAATGTGGCATACAATAGTGCATTGCCTGTCATACCCATTAACGCGGATTCCGGGTTCGATCACCCGACGGTCACAGCCAATCGGCATACGCCGACCATTGTTGCTGCGTGCCTGTTTCTGCTGCTGGTCTTTTCCACCGCAACCGTGTTTGTGAAGGATGCCTGGGCGCTGCAGTCGTTCCAGATCGGCGTCTTTGCTCTTCTCGCCGTGTACCTTGTGGCCCGCATCGGCCGCGGGAAGGAGCACATTGCGGGCGGCCTGACCCCCTGGCTTGTGTACCTGATTCCCATCTGGGGCCTCATCCAGATCCTTGCGCACACCACCACTTCCACCGTCGACACCCGTCTAGCGGTCTTGCGCTGGGGCGCTCTTGCCGGCGTATTCTTTTTGACCCAAATTGCCGGTTGCACAAGGACAGCCCGGCGCAACATCCTGAGCGCGTTTCTCATCTTCGCGACGGTAATGGCCGTGCTCTGTCTTACACAGCTCTTTACCTCTGAGGGCCTCGTCCTCTGGATCTTCCCGACCGGCTATCCGGATGTCTACGCGACGTTCCCTTCCTACAACAACTATGCGCAGTTCGTTGAGCTGGCCTTACCGATTGCCCTCTGGCGTGCCTTGCGCGAGGGTTGGCGATCCTGGTGGTATCCGCTTGCCGGCGGCATTCTCTATGGGTCGGCGATTGGCGCGGCGTCGCGGGCGGGCGCGACGCTCTGCACTGCGGAACTGCTGGCCATGATGGTGATCGGGCTGGTGAGGTTGCGGAATCCAAAGACGGGGCTGCCCACGCGCTCTACCACTGCAATGCTCCTGATGGTTCCCGTCCTGGCAGCGGCATTCACCCTTGCTGTGGGATGGGACCGCGTTTGGCTGCGCTTCCAGCAGAATGACCCCTATCTGGTGCGTCGAGAGTTTGTTGCGGCTGCGGTGGACATGGCGCGGAACAGACCGCTGACCGGCTACGGGATGGGGACCTTTCCTGAGGTCTACCAGCGATATGCGATCAAGGACTTTCCGTTTTACGCCAACCACACTCACAACGACTGGGCGGAGTTTGCCGCAGACGGCGGAGTTCCTTTTTTGCTGCTGGTATTAATCCCCTTTGCCGCCTGCGTTCCTGCGGCGATCCGCAATCCATGGGGACTTGGGTTGATCGCGATCATGCTGCACGCGTGCGTCGATTACCCGTTCCCGCGCCCAGCGGTCTCGGGCTGGATGTTTGTTCTCCTCGCACTGCTTTATATGTCGCGAATGCCTGACGAGGCAGACCTGCGGAAAGCCGAGCCGGCCATTTCAGATGGTGTCTCCGTGCTGGAGTCTGCCTAAGCAATGCAACAGCGATCTGGCTGCCCCCCCGGAAGTACGGATTGGCTCCGAGGAGAGCGCTGCTTACGAGCGAGAACAGGTCACGGGACAGCCTACTGCGCCGGTATCCGATGCGGGCTTTGGCTCTCTGATGAGATAACGCAGGAAAAAATAGAATAGGACGAACGCCACTGCGAAGATTCCGATCACGGTCAACTGGCGAACCAGGCGCTGCTTCTTTCGGACGCTCATGAGCTTGACGGGCCGGTGAGTGGCTTTTGATACAACGATCCGCTCTCCATCGGATAAAGAGGACTCCGAAGCGAAGAAACGCTTCCGGCACTTGCGGCAGCGGAACGGCTCAAGGCCGCGAAAGCGCTGGAATGCATCNNAGGTCGGGAGATTCCGCGAGGACTGTGTTCGACTTTGCATCGAGAATCTGCCAGCGGATTCCCGTGCTCGGGGGTATGTCGGAAGTGTGGTATGCGTACTCCATTGTGTAGTTCCCATGCATCAGGGCGACGACCTGTTCAGCGACTGTGCAATCTTCAGGTTGGCTCCCCGTAAACTCCGTTTCCAGGCCCGAAGACCCAGGCCAGGAATGAAGGCCTGAATACTCCGGAAAGGACCAGTCGAAACTGACGGGCAACGGCTCTCGCGCGAAGTTGGCGTTGTTGGGCAAAGTAGTATCGGCAATAGTCCATTGCTGCTCGATCAGCAAATGCCACAGGTTAATCGCCGAAGCGGCGTCATTCGCGGCAACAAGCCGGTTTACTAAAGAAAATAGAAAGGGACGATCTGTTTCCGGATCGCCTGAGCGGACCAGGTGCGGCGCAATGACAGCGACGGCCTCTGGCTGATCTTTCGCAAGCAGGAAGCTGATGTATTGGCGGATCAATTCAGGCTTGTCATTGAAGATCGCTTTCGTAATCACTTCAGGATCGGGCGACACACGCCAGCACAATTCAAACAGCGGCCCGACATCGTCAGAAGGCATTTCGGCGGCGCTGCGGGCCCATGCCCAGAACTCTGGCATGTTGTCGCGGCGAAAATAGTAGTTGGCAAGGCTCCACCGCGGCAGATAGGTGTGATCGACCGCGTATGCATCCAGCAGCGATCTTTCAGCGCGGTCAAAGTCGCCGTCGGCCTCATATTGCAGCCCCAGCTCAATATCGGCTTGAGCGTTGTACCTGTTGAGGCTTACCGCGGTTTCCAGCAGTGCCCGGGTATGCTCGCGATCGAACTGGGCAAGGCGCATGTAGTACTGCCAGTCGTCTGGCGCAAGACGAATCGCCGAGCGTACGGACTCCTCTGTGTCCTTTTGGAACAAGAAGTCCGCATAAGCGAATTTCCATGAGTTCCAAATTCCAAGGCAGCAGGCTCCCGCGACTATCAATCGCAGTGCGATGCCGGCGAGACGGCGAAGAAAGAATTCCATCGTTAAGGCGAAAGCATACCACGGGATGCAAGGCTGGGAAACAGCGTCCGGCAAAGCGAGGCGGCCGGGTGCTTGGTGTGAATGAATTGCAGTTGCGACCGGCGCGCACGCAGATTCCAGGCGGAAGGGAGTTCGATTTGGACAGCACCACGCAAAGTCTTTGCAATCCTTGGAGTAGCCTCGGAGTAGAGGATGAACCGGCTTCCTCGTATGACAGATGTATGACGTAACTGGTTGATTTTAAAGAAAAACTATCTTGCATTCTGTCCGGAACCGGCGTATACAAAACATATCCGGTTTCTGAATCACGGCCACGGTTTGTTCTCTGGCAATGAGGAGACAAGAAATGCTCAAGAAGTTGCAGGTCGCGTTCCTAATATGCACTTTGCTCTCTTACGCGCAGGCAGGGACAGTTGTGATCGGGACCGCGAGCGCACGTGGCGACATGCGTGTGGACAGTTATATGGTGAAGGGCAACGCCACGCTCTTCGATGGATCGGTGGTGGAGACCGGAGAAGCCACAGCGGATTTGCGCCTGAACAAAGGCATTAAAATCATGTTGGCTACGAGCTCGCGGGGAACCTTGTATAGCGATCGCCTTGTGCTGCAGCAGGGTGAAAGCGAGTTGACCGCCAACAGCTCATTTCAACTTCAGGCGAATGGCGTGCGCGTAACGCCAAGTGAGCCAAACTCGCACGGCGTGGTTTCCATGACGTCGGGCAATACGGTGGAAGTTGCGGCCTTGACTGGCAGTTTTGGGATCACGAACGATCAGGGCGTCCTGCTGGCGAGTGTGCGCCCAGGCCTGCCGCTTTCCTTCGCAATGCAAGCTGGCGGAACTGCATCGACAACTACGGTTCAGGGCACAATCAGCGAAGTAAATGGCCATTTCTATCTCACGGACTCAACAACCAAAGTCAGGTATGAGGTGACGGGCAGCAACCTCGGCAAAGCGCTCGGGAAGACCGTGAAGGTTACGGGGACTNNACCCAGGTTTTGGTTGCCGGCGTCTTTACCACGACAGCCGTGGTCATAGCCGGGGCGACTGCCGCCGCGGCTACCGGTCTCGGAGTTGGGCTCTACGAAGTAAACAAAACCACCTCACCGGCAAGTCGCTAACCCGAAGCCCGGAGCGATCGGCTCTCAGGCTGCCACGGATATCAAGATCAGATCATGTAAGCACGATGCCCCGGATAACTCCGGGGCATCGTGCGTATGTGCTGCCCGCTATCGATGGTTGGCACTTGAATTCTGCCTCGCTGAACTGCTGGAGCTGCTCATTTGATTCCTGTTTGCAATTCCTGACGCGGCTTTACAGACATCGCCTTCATAACCCCCTTCGAATCGACTTCTGGTGGCGCAATGTGACGTTCAATGGCGCCCGCAGTCATACGTCAGACCTCTATCGGAAGGTCCGCAGAAGGCAAAAGTGACCTAAAATAAAACACTTGCGCGGGAATTAAAGAAACCCAATTTTTGTCAGACTTTTGTATCACATTTTTATTGTTTCTTTAACACGCCCGTGCTAGATTGACACTCATAGTCCTAGTGCGTTCCAGGAACATTGTCCAGCGGTCAACCAACGCTCGAACGAAGCACCGTCTCGCTTGGCACGTTCTCAATTGATTCATATCTGCTTTTGTTGTCCTTAAGGTCCAGCCAAGAGACTGGGACCGACGGGGGCGAAGCCTGTCCAATGCCTTCCCTCCCATATCTTGAACTATCGAGAGTTAATCCAGGCATCGCCATCTCCTAGAATTGTCGTTCGCCAGGCTCTGTGAGGGACAACGACAGCCCTCCATCTTCCGGCGCTTCTGAATCCAAGATGACAGTCCTGAATCCGCGGTCGCGCATGATCAGNNAGCGTTTCAGACCTCACCCGCGATGCGATGTGCGCACTTCTGAATGGTACCCACCGAGGGGACGGAGTCGGTATTCAGGTGGACGAGTTTCGCGCTGAAATAAGAGGCATGGATCGCAAGATAGAGCAGCTTGCGGCAGATATCGCAAACTGGCTTGAAGTCCAAAGTGAAAAGAGCTGAAAGTAGAATTGCCGAGATTTCATCTATCCTGATCGACCGGATACATGGAATTAGGCACGATGCCGGGAGCAGGCATTCAGGAGTTGATGATGAGATGTTTAGCCATTTCCTTACTGGCAATTGCCGTTGTCAGTTCCGCCTCAGCGCAGCAAGGACAACAAGCACAACAACAGGCAGCTCCTGAACATGTGGGTGCNNGCCGCCGGCCTGTCTCCGGCTGAGCTTGAGACTGCGATTGCGGCGGCTCTAATCGATGGGAATGTCCTGGTCGATCCAGTCGTTACGGTAACTGTCGCGGAGTACCGCAGTCGACCGATCACCGTTTCAGGGGCGGTGAGGACTCCAGTGACCTTTCAAGCCATGGGCACCGTAACTCTGCTTGACGCTATTACACGTGCCGGGGGCCTTGCCGAGAATGCCGGGGCCGAAATACTGGTCAGCAAGCCATCATTTGCCACGAGTGATAAATCGGGGCTGCTGATTCAACGCATTCCCGCACGCGCCCTTATTAGTTCAGAGGATCCGGCGCTGAACCTGCATCTGGANNATGAAGGCGCTGGCCCTTTCAGAGGGTTTGGATACTTTCCCGTCGCACAAGGCTTACATCTACCGGGTTGAAGGCGGGAGCGGGGGCAGGAGCGAGATCCCAATCGACCTGAAGAAAATCATGGCCCGCAAATCGCCAGATGTAGCTCTGATGTCAAGCGACATACTCTACATCCCCGATGCAACTGGCGCACGTGCAGGTATGCAGGTTCTGACAACGGCAGTCGGAATGAGCATCGGCGCCGCCAGCCTTGCTGTCTATCACTAG
>PMWR01000456.1 GCA_003166055.1 Acidobacteriaceae bacterium | reverse complement strand
ACCATCGACATGCTCGATCTCGAGTTCAATCCCCAGACCCGCTTCTACGTCGGCCCCGTGCAGATGAAGGCCAACAACGGGGTCCTCATCCTCGACGACTTCGGCCGCCAGCGCGTATCCCCGGCCGAGTTGCTCAACCGCTGGGTCGTTCCCCTCGATCGCCGCATCGACTTCCTCACCCTAGCCGGCGGCAAGAAGATAGAGATGCCCTTCGAGATGCTGGTGGTCTTTGCCTCCAACCTCGACCCGGCTACCCTGGTTGACGCTGCCTTCCTGCGCCGCATTCAAACCAAGATCCATGTCGGCGCGGCCACCGACGAGCAATTCACTGAAATCTTCCGCCGCGTCGCAAAAGAAAATGAGATTGAAGTCGATGACGGCATCTGCCAGGACCTCATCGCCTTCATCCGCGGCGTCCTCGATCAGGAACTCCGCTCCTGTCATCCCCGCGACATTGTGAACCAGGTTCGCTGGGCCGCCCGCTTTGAAGGCACCAAGCCCCGTCTCGACCGCACCGCCCTGATGCGCGCCGTTGAAGCATACTTCCTGCCCCACGCCAACCCGTCACGCGATCGCTCTTAGTCCCCAGGACAGAAGTGGGTGTCCCAAGTCTTGAACGCGGTCCAAGTTCAAAAACATGAACGCCCTGAAACTCACGCTGAGATTCTTGTGCTAATTCTGTGTTTTGCCTTCAGCAGCAGTTTCGTTCACTGCGAAGCAACTGCCGGGTAGACGCCGGCCCGCTCCACATTGGCGCGCGGGGTTGGCTATCATGCCGCCCGCCCCTGCTCATCACTTGCACCATTCTTCACCATGCCGCATAAACAGGTCACCGCATCCCTTCGGCAGGTGGGCCGGGACAGGCAACGGTTCGCCAGGCTGCCACAATCCCAAACGACGCAGGATTTCAGGCATTTCGGAATCAGCCACGGCCAGCGGATTACCATCTGAGTAGCCGGTGAGACCGCGATAGCGGAGAATTCGGCCATACTGTTCTGAATTCCCTGCTCGGTAGACCTCAATCCAGTACGTGTAGGGTGCGTTCTCCGTAGGGTAGTCGACGATCACGTCCCCTTGCAGCGGTCCGCTCTCCATAAAACGCGCATCCTCATTGTTATTTCGTCCTGTGTGGTTCAGGAATACGCGAATGAAGCGATCAGCCACCTTGTCATACTTGTACAGAGCCGTGGCGACCCAGCAGTCGCCGTTGCCGCCCGCCGCCCCGCACACCTTTAGGAAAAGCAAGGGACTTGACTTGTTCTGATTCGCATAGACAACGCCGCCAGCGAAAAGATGGTATGGCACATCATCTACTTGTTGGTATAAGTGCAGAGCGCAATCCGGGCTAGCTGCTTTCACGAGGCAAAGGAATGTCGGTCCGTGGTCCTCGAAGCCTGGTATTGAGTGGCCGCCATCCTGGACAGCCACGAACGTCCATTGAGTTACGGTTCCAAAGGGTTCCGTCAAGTCGATATGAGAAACGACCCTTGGTTTCGTGACGCCCTGATGTGACAACGACGCAATGACCGACCGATCTACTTCTTCTCCTGGAATCATGTTAGGTTTCTCGGCATTCAAGAAATTCGGCGGTGTAGCGGCGATCA
The DNA here is from genome assembly GCA_003166055.1 of Acidobacteriaceae bacterium. The sequence continues at coordinate 4,571 of PMWR01000456.1, read as the reverse complement.
AGAATGCGCAGCACAGTGACAGCGCACTGAGTCGGAAGGCTCTCTGGTTCATAACGAACGATTTTAGATCATGGTGGATGTCCGGAATTTCGGACATGGGAAAACAAGATCAAACACCCTCAACAGCCCGTGCCCGGGGCTATACTTTTCCAGTTTCGGGCGGCCACACCACCACCCCCGCCACCACCCGGTCAATCCGCTCCACCACCTCATCCGGCAGCTTCGTCCCCACCGCTCGCACATTCTCCTCAATCTGCTCCGGCCGCGACGCACCGATAATCGCCGAAGCAACCTCCGCCCTGCGCAGCACCCACTTCAGCGCCATCTGGGCCATCGTCAGTCCCAGCTCCGCGGCAATCGGCTTCAACCCCTCAACCGCCGAAAGCAGAGGTGCCGACCGGTAATGCCGCCCCGCGGTCTCCATAAATACGTTCATCTCTTCGCTGGCCGCGCGGCTCCCCGCGGGAGGCGGCTCACCCGGCTTATACTTCCCGCTCAGCACCCCATGCGCCAGCGGTGAAAACGCCAGGTTCCCAATCCCGTGCCGCCTGCAAGCCGCAAAAACGCCGCCCTCCGGCTTGCGCCACAGAATGGAATATTGGGGCTGGCTCGAACAGAATGCCGTCAGTCCATTCGCCCACGCAATCGCCGCAGCCGCCTCAATCTGTTCCTCCGTCCACTCACTGAACCCGATCGCCCTCACCTTCCCCGCACGCACAGCCTTGTCCAGCGCTCCCATCGTCTCCTCCAGTGGAACTTCCTTGTCGTAGCGATGGCATTGGTACAAATCGATGCAATCCACCCCCAGCCGCTGCAATGAGCGATCCAGCTGTTTTTCAACCTGCGCCGCGGAGAGCCCCGAATCCGGCTCATCCCCGACTGGGAAAAACAGCTTCGTCGCAATCAGGAAGCGGTCGCGCGGATAAGCCTTCAGCGCCTCGCCCAGCACCCGCTCCGCCTCGCCCGCCCCATACTGGTTCGCCGTGTCAAACAGCGTAATCCCGCAGTCCACCGCTGCATGAATGCACCGGATCGCCTGCTCGCGCCCAATTCCGCCGGCCACCGTCAGCCACGTCCCGAAGCTCAGCTCCGAAACCTCCAGCGGTCCGCTCCCAAGTCGCCGAAATAGCACAAATCCTCCGCTTTCGTGCTCCGAGTTCCAATGTCCTTCGTCCCTCCAAGTGTATTGCGCCCAATTCCGCCGGCTGACTCCATGGGTGGCCGCCTTCCCGCAAACTTTCCGATGGGCCCTCCAGTTTCCAATTGAAAACTCTCAATCTCGTGCAATAGACTGTGCAGACTTCGCTGGCATCCGAAATCCTCGCAACACCACATCAAAGCAGGGCCACCTAAGCCACCTAAAGCACGCATGAGAAAGGCAAGTCCCAATGTTCGTCTCTCTGCAAGCCAGTCAGGCGGTCATCACCGCCGCAATCATTGCCACCTTCGCCTCCCTCGCAATCAACGCCCAAACCAGCTTCCCAACCGCAGTTGAATCCACCCACCCGCTGGCCTTCTATCGCCTCGACTCCACTTCCGGCCAGAGCCTGGTTGGCGCCACCACCTACAAGGCGGTCGGCTCTGCCGGCATCGTCGCCTCCGGTGCGCCCATCCCCACCGCCAACAACCGCTTCCTCAAGCTTGACGGCCGCACCGCCTACATCACCACCACCCAGGCCGGGGGCGTCGGCACTGCCGCCACCATCATGGCATGGGTCAACCTCGCTGAACTCCCCTCCAAAGCCGGCCACTTCTTCTACGTTGCCGGCGAGTCGGAGAACGGCAACGATCTCGACCTGCAATTCGAGACCGACAACGTCCTGAGATTCTTTACCGCCTCCGGTGGCAATCTACCCTACAAAGCCCCGCTCGACTCCCTCGTCGGCCAGTGGCATTCCATCGTGGCCACCCTCGACACGCCCACCCACACCCGCGTCCTCTATTGGGATGGCAAGGCGGTCGCAACCGACAAGGGCGGCGGCGAAGCCGGTAAGAAAAACATCTTCACCATCGGCGAAAGCTCCGTCTTCCGCGGCCGATTCTTCCACGGTTCCATCGACGATGCCGGCCTCTGGAGTCGCGCGCTGAAAGCCAGCGAAGTCGCCGCCATCTACGCCGCCTCCGACTCAAGCGCATCCGGCGCAGCCACATCCGCTGTCGCCCCAGCGGCCTCTGGACCCACACCAACCACAGGACCCTTCGCCACCAAGGCCACCGTAGACATCGAAGACGCCTCCGGCAAAGTCCAGCTCAGGCGCGAAGAGCAGATCGCTTACATCTTCCTCTCCGCAATCGAGATCATCGAGCACAACTGTCAGCTCACCCTCCAGCAGGTCTGCCCGCTCAACCAGATCCTCGCCGGCTCCTACCCCCCCGCCGGCAAGAACATTGAGCATCTCAAGTTCGATCCCAACAAGACCGACCCCAACTATACCTACACCCTCGCCGCCAACGGCATGGCCTGGGAAGCCCACGCCAATCCCAAAAAGCCCTTCCTCAAAGGCTTCTGCTTCATGTCCCGCGATGTCGGCACCACCATCGTCACCTACAACAAAACCGGCCCTTCCGGGTACACAGACACCCCAGTGGGCAACCGCGGCATGTCAGGCGACTCCTTCGCCGTCCAATAAAAACCTTGCTGTAAAAAACAGCGGGATCACCACCCCACGGCCTCTTCATAGTCCGCGTAGCGCTGATCCCGCACCTTACCACTAACCACTAATCACTAATCANNCACTGTTCTACCCCACCGCCTGCACCGTTCCCTTACCCACCAGCTCTTCTACCCGTTCCACCCATCCGCGGTCCGCCGCCACGTTCATCCCCTCCGGCTCCAGAATCACTGCATACTCGCCCTTCTTCTCCAGTTGCAGCATCACTTTCCCCGGTCCCGGCGCGGCCTGGGCGGCATTCTTCAATCCGGTAAACATCTCCTCCGTCGCCCGCTCCAGGTTGATTCGGATCCTAATCGAATTCGGCAGCTTCACCTGCACCTCCTCCAGCGACTGAATCGAGCTCACTGAAATCTTCGGCGCCGCATCTTCATCTCCCGTAAGCGCCCCCCGCAGCAGTACTGGCGCCTCAATTTTCAATGCTCCTGCCAGCCGTTCATAATCCCGCGGAAAGCAGACCAGCTCAATCTTTCCCGCCGCATCTTCAAGCCAACCCTGCGCATACAGCTTCTGGTCCCGCTTCGTCTTCTGCACCCGCAGTCCCAGAATCATCCCCGCCACCAGAATCTCGTCCGCCGGGTCCGCCTGCGATCCCCATCGCTTCTCCGGCGGCTTCTTCTCCAGCGCCTCCGCTGTCGTAATCACGCCCGTCAGATTCCGCAGCTTTTCCGCGTACTTATCAAGCGGATGTCCCGACACAAAGAATCCCAGCACCTCTTTTTCATTGGCCAGCCGCTCGCCTTCCTCCCAGTCCGCCACCTTCGGCAAATCGTCCGCATTGCGCCCGGCCCTGGGCCCTTCGTCGAACAGCCCAAACAGCCCCGTCTGCCCCTGCGCCGCATCCTTCTGCGCCTTCTGCGCCCGCTCCATCGCCTTGTCCACAGACTTCATCAGCGCCGCCCGCGTACCCAGCGAGTCCAGCGCCCCCGCCTTGATCAGCGATTGAATCACCCGCGAGTTCATCACCCGCAGATCCACCTTCTCGCAAAACTCCCAGAAGCTCTTGAATCGCCCTCCAACCTCCTGGCGCGCTTTCATGATTGATTCAATCGCGTTCCCGCCCACATTCTTTACCGCCGCCAATCCAAACCTGATCCCCTCGCCATACGGCGTAAACTGCGCTCCTGAAACCTGCACATCCGGCGGCTCAACGCTGATCCCCAGCTCCTTGCATTCGCCGATATACTTCACCACGTTCTCCGGCTTCGACGTTTCGCTCGTCAGCAACGCCGCCATGAACTCCACCGGATAATGTGTCTTCAAATATGCCGTCTGGTAAGCCACCAGCGCATACGCAGCCGAGTGCGACTTGTTGAATCCGTACTCGGAGAACTTCCTCATCTGCTCGAAGATCTCTTCCACCGGCGCCTTCGGATGCCCCAGCTTCGCAGCCCCGCTCATGAACCCCTCGCGCTGCTCCGCCATCGCCTCGGCGTTCTTCTTTCCCATCGCCCGCCGCAGCAGATCCGCCCCGCCCAGGCTGAAGCTGGCCAGCAGTTGCGAAATCTGCATCACCTGCTCCTGGTAAACAATCACCCCCAGCGTGGCCTTCAAAATCCCCTCAAGCTCCGGCAGCAGATATTCCACCTTCCGCCGTCCCCACTTGCGCTCGATGAAGTCGTCGATCATGCTCATCGGTCCCGGTCGATACAACGCATTCAGCGCAGTCAGTTCCTCCACGCTGTCCGGCTTGTACCGCCGCAAAATGTCCCGCATGCCGCTCGACTCAAACTGAAACACCCCGGACGTCAGAGCCGTATGAAACACCTGCTCAAACGTCTTCGCATCATCCAGCGCAATCATGTCAATATCAACTTTTTCGCCGCGTGTCTGTTCAATCAGTTTCACGCAATCGTCAATCACCGTCAGCGTCGCCAGGCCCAGAAAGTCCATCTTCAG
>PMWR01000270.1 GCA_003166055.1 Acidobacteriaceae bacterium | reverse complement strand
CCTTCGGCGCGGCAGCCTTGGGCGCGGCCTTTGGCGCAGCCGCCTTAGGTTCAGCCTTTGGTGCTTCCTTCGGCGCCGCCTTAGGCGCGGCCTTCGGTGCTTCCTTCGGTGTTACCAAAGGCTCCGCCTTCATTCCCTTGGGAGGAGCCGTCCTCTGCGCAGCCAGCGGCTTTTCAGCCACCACAGTCTTCGGGTGCCCGCCATTGGCCTTGGCAAACGAAGTCTTGTCGGCCCTGGCGGAAGTGGCGTGCTGCGTCTGGAACGAGGTTGGCGCCGTGTGCGGCTGCCTTCCGGCTACCTGTTCCTGCTGAGTAGGCGCGTGCTGGATTCCTCCGTTGCCTCCGTTGTAAGAAACGTGATTGGGGTTCTCGACGATTCCTTCGTGCACGATCGTCTCGTTCACGTAGGTCACATGAATGACATTCACGTTCACCTGCGTCACCGCGGTGTTATAGGCGAAGCTTCCGCCTCTCCACTCGCCGCCCGCGAAGCCCACGCCCCCGAAGCCGAAGCCGTAGTTCACGCCGCCGTAGTAGCCCACCGTCTGGCCCCAATAGCCGTCATGGAATCCATATTGCCCGTTGTTCCAGCCCCAGTAAGGAGGCGTCCACAACGCGCCGCCATAAGGGGCAGGCACCCACGCGCCGGGAACCCAGTAGTAGCCGCCTTCCTGGTCGTAAGCCCAGTAACCCGGCGTCCACATCAGGTTCGGCTCGGGGCACGGCGGCTGCACATAGACAGGCAGCACCGGCGGAGCAAATCCGACGTTGATGGTCACGCCAAACTGCGCGTGCACGGATTGAATCGTTACCGCTGGGATGGTTACCGTGATGAGCAGAGCAAGCAGAAGTAAACGAACAGGGCGGAGCAGGCGCATAAGAAGAACCTCCTGGTTCCTTCCAGCCACTTCCCTCCGGAGATTCGATTCACTCCGGGCGATGAGATGGCGTGGGGAGCTACCCAGACAGACTAGCCAGACGCCTTATGGGGTTCTGATCAATTCTGCTCAGGAGGTTCTCTTTTTCTGCGACGGTTCGAGGCTCGCTTTCAGGGGCGGAAGCTGATGCCAATCCCCACCACGTGCCGCGCTTCCAGGTTCACCGGAGGAAAGACATAAGGGGGGTAGGGCGCGGGCAGACCGGTTGGGACAACGACGTTGCCGATATTTCCCGCTACCTGTCCGATCCCGATATCGAACGCGAAGTGCGGATGCTCCCTCTGCGTCACGCGAACGGCATAGTCCAGCGTGGTGGGCAGGTCTGCCTTGCCGGCCACGAACGGGATGCCGTTGGGTGGATTGGGACCCAGGCCTTTGACCGTCGGCGGCTCCTGCGTGAAGCCCGCCGAAGGCACAGCCACCAGTCCCTTCCCAATGGGCAGCGGAATTCCCAGGCCGCCGTACAGCCGTCCGCCGAAGCGGGTAGCCTGGCCGCCGATGCCGAAGATCGCCGCATTGGTGGCCTTCCAGCCCAGGTTGAGGAGGAACGGCACTGGCGGCTTGGCCCAGGTCTTGGTGACCGAGACGTAAACATCTCCGTTGGTGTACGCCTTGGCGGCCGGAATGGGCACTGGGGCACACAACCCGCTCGCAATGCAGAACTGATCGTAGAGTCCCACCGCGTCCGGGATGGCCGCGCCGGTAACAAACTTATCGTCTGTCCTGACCACGCCGCCCACTGCAACTCCCGGTGTCCAGGGACCGAACTGCCCATCCTTGATCCCCACTACCTTGCCGTGAAAGACGTTCATGCCGTCGAAGTTCCACAGGGCGCTGGTGGCTGCGTTGGTCGCGGTTGCCACCGGGGTGTCGCCGTTTTGATGCACGCTGCGCGTATAGCCCACCTCGGCGCGGTTGGCGAACCCCTCGGTGATGCTGAATGTTTCAATCTTGCCAATCACCGTGGAGGCTCCGATGAAGTGGAAGCCCACCGCCGGATGAGAAAAGAAGTGCCCCTTGCCTGCCTCCACCACGTAGGCTGTCGGAGTGATAAAACCGCCGGTCTGCCCCTCCAACGTAAGGTTTTGTGCATTGAGCCGGCCTGCCGCCAGCATTGCGACCACGAAAAGGCCGCATACGGAGAGTCTAGAAAAAAAGCGGATGTTCATTGTCTTTCTACTCCAGTGGAGCGCAGTCGCCTGCCTCCGGTCACGTTCAAAAATCATCCTGTTGTAACACAATTCAACAAGACTCGTCGTCTACCCACTCCCTGCAACCCCCATCTGAGGTATCCGCCCGTTCAACTGATGATTCTACAAGTGATAAACTCACCCCATGCCGCGCGGTCTTTTCATTACTCTCGAAGGTCTCGACGGTTCGGGCAAGACCACGCAAATCAAGCGTCTGGCCGCCTGGCTCGGCAAGCGCATCCCCCCGGGCGACCTCGTGCCCACTCGTCAGCCCGGCGGTACGCCGACCGGCGACGCCATCCGCGCCCTGCTCCTCGACTCCCGTTCCACCGGCCTCGTTCCCATGGCGGAGATGGCCCTCATGTTTGCCGACCGCGCCCAGGCCATCGCTGAAGTCATCCAGCCCGCCCTCGATCAAGGCAAAATCGTCCTCTGCGACCGCTTCACCGATTCCACCGAAGCCTACCAGGGCGGTGGACGCCAGCTCGGCTCCGCGCCCGTCCTCGCAATGCACCGCCTCATCTGCAACGACCTTCAGCCCGACCTCACCCTGCTGCTGCTGCCCGCGCTCGAGTCCAGCCTGGAACGCGCACGGAGGCGCAACCAGCGCGTCGAAGCACAAACCGGCCACGACGAAAACCGCTTCGAACTGGAACAGGACGCCTTCTACGCCCGCGTCTGGGAAAAGTACCGCGAGATCGCCCTCCGCGAACCTGCGCGCGTGGTGCTGATCGAGGGCGATCTCCCCATCGGGGAAGTCAGCGAGCAGATCGTCGCCGCCGTCGCCGCGCTCCTGCTGCGCACCGGAGAACCCCAGAGCTAAGAATTGAATACCTGGTGCCCCATGGTCCCGCTTTTTGGACCAGGGATATTCCTATGTATGGCCTCTTATCACCCACCCATCCCAAAAGCGAGGCACCCGGGGCACCCCCATTTACTCCACTTGACGAGGAGCGCACCTGGGTCACCCGGCTTAGATCTGGAGCGCTATATTGACCGCGAAATCCCACCAGCGGTCGTGCAGAGCTTGAACAGTGAGGGATGGTCGAAGATGGTCGCGTTGATCAGGGCAGAGACGGCGGCACGGGCGTCCAGCAGCTCCTGAACTCGAGTCTCCGGCCCTCCGCTCCAGACGCGTTCGATGTCTTCCGCTGCGAGTTTTTCGATGTCCTTTGGGTGCATGGCGCCCAGCTCTTCCCTCAAATAGGCGGTGATTGCCTCGAATTCTCCCTTATCGAGCCACACTCCGTGACATTGCGGGCACCAGTCAATCATGACGGACGACTTGCCGAAGAGGACGGAGACCATTTTGGTGGCCTTGCATTGCACGCAGGAGCGGTCGGTCACGCGCGCGCTCGTCTTCTCCATGTCTTCGATCTCGTCGTTCAGCCAGCGCATGGAGCCGTCGTTCACCCTGTTCTTCAGTTTTCGCAGCTCGTCTTTGACCAGCCAGACACCCTTGCACTTTGGGCACCCTTCAAAGTCCATGGAGAAGATGGAATACACAAACAGATTGTGCCCGCATGCGGGACAAACATCGGCGGTACTCTCCTTTTGGACCGCGTCTTTGATCGGAGGTACGTCCACGGTGAAGTCCGTCTCNNCCCTGGATCGGCCCGTCTTCGGTGAGCACCTTATCGATCAGGTTCAGCTCGCCGCCGTCGAGCCAGAAGCCGCCGCAGTTTCTGCAGAGGTGTACATCGATGTCGTCGGACTCCAGGAACCTCACCTTGCTCAGATTGAAGTCTTCGCAGCGGGGACACTTCTTTGGCTCCTTCTCGGGTTCGTCGGTCCCGATCTCTTCGCAGTACTCGATGCTTCCGATAGTCTTGAAGGCCATCCTGTCCAGGTTGCCGGCGTCCAGCCAGAGGCTGCCGCACTTTTCGCACATGTCATAGGAGATGCTGTCCTTCTTGGTGACGACCTGGTAGGTGGTCATCTCGGTACCGCAGTTCAGGCATTTCATTGGAGGACTCCGGTTACGCTTTTGGGGCGGACATCGGTGGCGTGCGATGGAACTATTGTCCGCGTTGTCGAGTCGAGGCGATGCCCTATGGACAAGGTTGCTTCGGCTTCCGATTCTAGCAGGCGGCGGGTGGCCTGCTCATCGCGGGATTAGGAACTGTGGCCCGTTCATCGCGGCCTTTTCGCGATGAGCGGGTCTTCGGACATGGCCGAAGTGGGGTTGCGCTATCGAGTCGGAGTAGACGGCGGGAATTCGCCGCCCACTCATCGCGAAA
>PMWR01000405.1 GCA_003166055.1 Acidobacteriaceae bacterium | reverse complement strand
TTGAATCAAGCTGAACGACTAGTACGTTCTCCCCGTTAAATTGGATGTGCCTCGTAAGTTCAAAGGAAAAGGGCGTGAAGCCGCCCTTGTACTCACCCAGGAGAACTCCGTTGATCCAAACAGTTGAGGCAGTCATTGCCCCTTCAAAGTCAACAAAGATCCGCTTTCCTTGCGCGTCACGCGGAGTCTTGAATCGACGCCGGTAGGTGGAAACAAACTCGTACTCCTTATCGTCGAAGCTATGCCATGGCAGTGAAATGTTTGTATGCGGAACAACGACACGTTCAAATTTGGAGTCGTCAAATCCAGGTAACTCAGCCCCGTCCACTTTTGCAGGATGATACCGCCAGTTGCGGTTCATCGGCAGAACGGCCCGGCCCTCCAAGGATTGCTCCTCAGCGCCTGCAAGCGCAGAAGCTCCAGGTAAAGCAGCTGTTGCGAACAATGTGCCCGTTGTCTTGAGAAAATCGCGCCTATCCAACAGTCCACTCCCTTTCGAATTCTCGCTTCAACAACAAATGAGTGCGCCCGGTCCTTCCGTTCACGCTTCTATTTCCGCTCCACTGTGACCTCGTACCAGGTAGTAGTCGGACTGCCGAGTTGTATCTTCCAACCATCGCCGTCTTTGAGCGCTTCGATCTGAGGACCAAGAGCCCTGCCGGCGCCATCGATCGGCTGAAGGTGAACTGTGCGCGCCCCCTCAATGCCACGTAGTATTACGTTGCCCTTCACTTGCTCAATCAACGTAGGGGAGCCTCCCCAACTTGTTACATCCGTTCCCGCCGAATTCCATTGCTGCCCTGTGTTTTCAACCCGCCCCCCTGCGACAAGAAGTAGTCTCGAAGCCTTCGCAATAGGCTTCTCATCAAGAGAATTCAGCAGAATGGTGCAGAATGTATTCTCAATGTTCGCCGAGAAGTGGCTGACAGACTTTGCGTTCGACTTGACAAAGCCGATCAACGCCTCACTCCGAGGAGTATCAACAGTTACAAGGCCGCCCTTTTCAGAGGAATGAAACCATGCAAGCTGCCTTGTGTCGGAGACGATTGGATCTGGCATAGGAACTTTCGGAAAAGGCAAGTTTGGTGGACCATCCAGCGATGAGATCCGAACCTCATGCTCAAGCGGCAGATCAAGTGGAAAGCCTGAAGTAAAGTATGGGCGATCGGTTGACGGAAGAAGCATGCTGTCAAAGACCTGCTTCTCCGTGTACGACCGTTCCGCCACGTTATGCGCCTTTTCGATATCACCACGAAGAAACATCAACGCCCCGGCGGCTAGCTCAGGCATTTTGACCGGATCAAGCGACATGTCGAATGGATCACCCACGTAGGGCTTCCAGGCCGGATCTACCTTCGGCTCAAAGGTGTACCAGAAAATGCCGTCCCAATCCTGCATTCCGCCATAACTTGCAAGTATCGGAATGCCTTCACCGTCAAAGTCATTTGGAAACGGTTCGTTGACTTCACTTACTGTGCAGGGTTTCCCCGCAATGGCAGACCTTGATAACTCTACAACCGTGGAGTTGAATGGATCGTTCACCATCGGGGATTTACGGACGTACATCTCGGGGTGTTGCCAATACGTATGCCCGTCGATCACATCGGACGGCAAGGTCGCCAGGAGGATGGGGTAGCCGCTGCCTGAATGACTGTGATCCGCCGTCGCAATCACCAGCGACTTCGATCCCAGCGTGCCCTTTACATAACTCTCCATCTCCGCAAAGTAATCCTGCTGCGCATCGTTGTAGAACTCTGCCTCAGCGTAGAACCGCTCAGGCGGCGCTGTAGCACCCGGGTTTCTAAATCCGGCCATAAGCGGGACAGCAGCCTGATCGCCGCTCGCGCCAGCAAGGCTCCGCAACTCGGCAATCTGCGCCGGCGTCCTGTGTTTTGAAAGCCAGCTATTGTACATCTCAGTGAGTTCATGCACGTAGAACTGCGACGGAGCACGGTACCCGATATTCAGCGCATTTTCATTGTTGATTTCGACGATGGCGACAGCTGGGTCCTCGGTGTATTTCAAACCGCTGTAGGGATTCCGGTGGCCCAGCAACTGTTGTGCATACTCCTTCTGTAGTTCGATCATGCGCCGGTCGAAAAGAGAGGTCCCCTTTGCGCCTTCCCGAAGAAGGTTCGCATCCTGAACGCCGTCGCCGGCCTTGAACGGACGGCCGACCAGAAGATTGAAGTCGATATAGATGCCGCGCTTCTCAAGCTCGGCGATGAAGAAATCCTCCTTATCCAACTCTGCGGCATCGAGAGCGCGTGTGTCCTGACGGCTGCTGTCGATGAGCCCGCGTGGGGTGGGAAGATCGAGAAACTGCAAGCGCACGCAGTTGACGCCGAAGCGCGCCAACGTCTCCGCGAGAAACGGCGAATCCTCCTTCGCGGGGATTTGGCGCGAGCCCTTGCTCCAGTCCGTAATGTTCACTCCCCAGAACCGAATGCGCTCACCATCTCCGGTGGCAAGATGGCCATCCACGACTTTGACAAACCCATGCTTGCCCGCGGGAGCGTCCAGCAAAAACGAGACATCGACCGGCGACTTGGACAGGAAGCCGGCACGGTGATCCATTGCAAAAGGCGCCATGCCATCGGTTGATTGAGCCGGAATCGGCGGGCGCCATGCTACAACAAACAGCGCGAGAGCGAACCTCAGGCAATTTCGCATGGATATTGTTTCCCGTTTTGCAGCGTTACCCGATTGTAACTCCGGCTCGACTGCTTCTTGGAAGATCAATTTCCGGAACATTTGCGTCGGTGCAGATGCATTCCCTCGTGGGCAGTTGGGAATCCGACAAACGTTGGATTCGACAAATGCCCCGCAAATGCTTCGGTGCAAGCGCCTGATTGTTGGCCTTGAGAGCCGCCTGACAGTGTTCCAGATCAGATGCAAGCTCGGAGCTTGGGTAGGCGGTTTGCGCCACCAACGGCATAGTCTCCAGAACGAAGGCACAGGGGATAAAGAAGGCGAATTGTTTCAATCCGAAGAGCATTGCTCGGACTTGTCTAACGGATTGTAGGACATTGAGGAAGCCAGAAAGTGATCCGATAACAGAAACCGGGATTTGTTAGCGCGTGAATCTGGTCGCGCTCGAATCCCGGTTTCCAGCCCCCTTTACGATTTGGACTTAGAAGGTAAGTCGGCCTCCCAATTGGATAAATCGTGCTCCAGTAAGATTACCCCCGGCAGAGCCGGGGGCTTCATTGTGTGAGCCGCTCAAAGTGGCTTGAGCGGGGACGCTAACGCGGCCCCGGTAAATTTTGGCCACCTTGTCTGTGGCAGGTCATCGCCACATGTTCAGTTGGTCGATCCGTTTGTCTTCCTGTTCCTGGTTGTGGATGTAGTCCCGAATCGTGGCCTCGTCTCGGCCCACTGTCGACACGAAATATCCGCGCGCCCAGAAGCTTTGCCCGGCATAGTTTTGCTTCTGCTCTCCATACACCCGCGCCAGGTGAATCGCGCTCTTACCCTTGATAAACCCCACCACAGACGACACGGAACACTTGGGCGGGATCGAGATCGTCATGTGTACATGGTCGGCCAGAAGATGCCCTTCCTCAATGCGACACTCCTTCTGCTCGGCCAGCTTTCGGAATACCTCGCCCAAATGC
>PMWR01000107.1:11613-17427 GCA_003166055.1 Acidobacteriaceae bacterium | reverse complement strand
CAGTGAACATAGTTTGTCCTTTGCGGTGGAGATGAGTGTGGCGATGGGGAAAGAGGTGGGAGCGATACGCCCACAAGGCTGCGTCTGTTTCAGTGTCCCTGGCGGCGTTGGATCTCTGACGGAATAGGTTGTGCCGGCGCACAATGCAACGAACTGCCCGCTCTTCCTCGTGAAGCTCCTCTCGGAATCGCAGACAAGCGCCGAAGCCACTACGTTTACGTTTGCAGTCACTGGAACACCTCAAAAAGAGTGCTCCTGGACGTTCCGCCGGGATTGCGGCTCGCGATACGCTCAAAGGCGCCGTGAAAGTCTGCGGCAAGGAGCGCAAGTGGAAACGACGATCACGATTAGCAAGGACGCCCTGATGATGCTGCTGGTCCTGCCCGGCATTTCCTTCGGGTTGGGGATTTTATCCATGTAGCCGGGGTTTGGCTCAGGGTGGCGGTCCGTCGATAGATCTGACCAACGTGCAGAGTTAGTCGAAAGTGCCGTCTCTAAAGCGGCAGGTCATCGAACTCTGGGTCCACGTCCGGAGTAGCGTCGGCGGCCGGCAATATGGGTGGTTCTACNNCCCTCGGCATATACGCGGCAGCCTTTGGTGATGTTGTCGCGGATATTCTCGGCATGGAATCCAAAGCCTACAATACGATGCCAGACGATGCGCTCGACGTTCTGCGAAACGGTTGCGTCGAATAAAGTCACGGCAACTGCGATGTGAAACGACGCCATCAGCCTGCAATTTGAGAGCGTTGTGATCGCTGGGTCTGCACCTACACTGCCCAGCACTTGTGCCTTACAGAAAGACTTCGCCATAAAGGACTCCGGTGTAGGACGCGCGTCTTGATTGGATGTGCCACTTCGTCCTGGGGCATAGCAGTGAAGCGCGGTTTGGGTGTGACGGCGGCGTCATGCGGACCATTGGGTGTTGCGCATCCAGCGCGCAGCTACTGCTACCGGCTTCTTTGCCGTCGAGGCCAAATAGGACGAGACATCATCTCTTGCCGCAAGGCGCTGTTTTTCAAACGTCGGCAGTGGCCGTCCTGCCAGTTCGCGGACTCGATGAGATGTTTCGCAGAGGCAAGAGAGTGCGTTGATTCGCGGGTAGGAGGCCACGAAACCGTTCAAAGACTGCCTTTCTCACGATCACGGAATGACGCGCGGAGTCGACCAACTTCACCATTGCCGTCGGGCGGATGGTGAATAGCTGAAACTGGCTCTCCACGCGATAGGCCAGGACCTGTCCGGAGCGGTCCAGATACCAGGCGTGGAGTTCTTCTGGAGACATAGGATCCTCCGAAGCACAATGGCTCACAGGAAATGTCCTGATCCGATCATGGCAATGGGTGCCGTGTCAGGAATACAAGCGGCATTCAATTAGTTGCGGCGGCGGTTAGCTGAAACTTCCGTATTTGCGCACTGAGAGTCGCGATGTGTTCTTCGAGGTAGGCAATCATGTCACCGGCACGGTCGGTAGCCGGCCTGGCCTGAGAGGGGTGGCCAACAATGGCAAGGAGCCGTTCGAGAAGAGCGATGGCATAGCGCGGTGCGTCGGGAGAGTAGCGCACCAGCTTGTATTGGTCGATGGCGATTGCAAATTGCGTGAGGTCCGCATAAGTGAGCGTGTCAGTCATGCCGTAACACTCCATCAGGGCCACGGTGTAGTGAACGTCGTCTGCAATCTGCTGAATGAGCAAAGCGGGCCTCGAACGGGAAACCTGAATTCAGCGGCCCTCAGCGCCGAAGTACCCCGTGGTTATCCTGCCCCGAAGCAATATGGAAGGCAAGGCTACGGGAGCAACAAAGAGAGAAACTGCGTGGGAAAATGGATAGGCTGCACGGACGGCGTATCCGCGCAGCCTGGTGCGATCATGCAGCTCCGAAGACACTACAGACGAGTCGGCATCAGGATGAAGCGGAACTCCTGCATATTGTCAGATGTCTCCGGACGGACCACGATGGGGTGCATAGGGTCCAGGAACTCCATCGTTACTTCGCCGCCGCCCAAGACCTTCAATGCGTCCAGGAGGAAGCTCGGGTTGATGCCGATAACTAGTGCCTCTGCGGAATACGTTGTGGCCAACGTCTCCTCCGATTCTCCGCTTTCGACCGAAGATGACGAGATAAGCACCTGATTGGCGCCCAGGGATAACCGGACGGAAGGGCTTTGGTCGTTGGCGAACTGTCCCACACGCTGAAGGGTCTCGGTCAGATCCTTGACGGCAACAATGGCCTTTTTGTCGTTCGTCTTGGGCATGACCGCTCGATAGTCAGGGAACTTCCCCATCATCTTGCGCACGGAATAGACGCGCGTGCCGATGCGGAAGAACAACGAAGATTCGCTGGAAACGAAGTCCACGAAGTCTTCCTTGGTAGTGGCAAGCAGTGCGGAGAGCTGGCGAACCCCCTTGAGCGCGATGAGGTATTCCATGGAGGTTGTGACGCCTTCTACACTCTCCGCAACCTTTGCGAACGCGAGACGGTGGCCGTCGGTAGCGACCAGAGTGATCGAACCGGGCTCCAGCTGCATGAGTGCGCCGTTGAGGGTGTAGCGGCTCTCTTCGGTGCTGATGGCAAACACCACGCGCCCCAACAGTGACCGCAACTGATGCACTGACAGCCGGGCATGGGCCTTCTCTGGAAACTCAGGGATGGCCGGGAAGTTTGCCGCGCTCATAGCGACCATGGTGGTCCTGGAGCGTCCGCAGCGGATCTGGACCCGATCATTGTCGAGGGTCTTGATTGCGACGTCCTCACCCTCCAGCAGGCGCAGGTAGTCGAACAGTTTACGGGCGGGCACGGTCACTGACCCGCCGCGGGCCACGCGGGCAGAGCAGGTCGTATGGAGGGTCTGATCCAGATCGGTCCCAACGATGGACAGTTGGCCGGACGCGTCGGCCCGCAGCTGCAAGCAGGAAAGAACTGGGATAGTGGTCTTTGTCTCTCGTACCGACTGCGCCAAGGCAACTTCCTGAAGAAACTCCTTCCGGTTGACCAGGAAGTCAGGGAGTGAAGCAGGCGCGATGGTGGGAGGTGGAGCGACGGCAAGCGATGCCATAGGGCGAACCTCGGAGGTAGATGGGGTAAGTTAGATTGTGCCGGATCGGACAGGTGCGGGAACTGAGACGCTTCCGCACCGGGTTTGCGGCTAGGCCTGTGAATTCCTGGCTGTCTCCAGAGCGAGTCGGATGTTCGAGAGGGCTTCCACGGAAGGTACAGTCGCGAAAGTCTGGGCCTTGTAGGTATCCAGCACTTGGTCGACGGTCTGAGGAGACACGTCGGCGGCTAGTTGTCTGGATTGGGTCAGCAGCATGCACTTGTCGTCGAGTGAGCGCATGATCTGCTGGTTCGCTTCGGCCGCGGCGGTGTTTGGGGCGATGGCTCGCCGGGCTTTGGCCACAGCGTCGTTGTAGAGTGGCTCGCCAAGCGCCTGGATGTACACGGCCTTCTTCGCGAGCAGGTCGTCCATGCTGGGGCCATTCGCAGACTGGGGTGCGGAGCGGGTATTCCTGCCCTGCGCTGGCGGCTGTGAACGCGAGGTGCTGCCGTTGGTTTGACCTTTGTCACCGCTCTGGCTACCGACAGACGGCGCCTGGCCTGGGCGCGAGCCGGGGGGCGTGACACTCAGAGAAGCGCCTGTTGCGCGCCGGAACTCCCTCGCATCTGTAGGCTGCGAGTATTGATCGATTGAAGCCCACACTTTCTCGACACGCTTGAGATACAGGCCAATGCCGAAACATTCGGCGGCACGTTTGAAGGCCTGGGAGTCAGCGCTGGTGACAGCGTTGGCGTCGTCGGACCACATTTCGCCTGTGCCTGCGTTCTTTCCGACACCGGGAATGTCAAGCTCGCAAATGAGGGCAATCTTGCCCTTCAGAACAGGCTTCTCTTTGATGATCAAAGTGATGTTTTCGATCGTTTGCTGCTGGTAGGTACGGCTCCAGCACCCTTCGCCCAGCACGGAGTTAAGGCGGTCAATGATGACCGAGGTCTTGACGTAAGCGGCGAAGAGACCCCGCTTCTTATCCCTGGTCCTCTCAATCACGCGCCAGCGGACGTCGTCGAAGGCGAAGGGCGCGCAAAGGCGCGCGATAATTCGCTTCTTCTCGTCGAGGGCCACAATGGGTGAAGGCGCCGGAGCAGCGGGCTGGTCCGGTATTGTGACCAAGTTTCCACGCGGATCTACCAAAAGTGAAGTTGCCATTTGAACCTCAGCGCCGAACGGATGTCCGGCAAGAATGCGGGCGGGGCGCGGTTGGGCGCGATGGAGTGCAAGCGGGACGGGCGCCCGTCTGTACGTTTGTGAGCATCAGATGGATTCGGCGGAGGAGCCACATTCACACTGGTAGCATGAACCGGCTCGATACATGACCGCCCCGCAGCTCGGACACGACGGAGCATCGCCACAATCGAGCAAATCGGAAATGCTGTGCTGGGTGGTGGCATCTTCTTGCGGTGGCGAGGAATACTGCGCAGCGGTCTGGGCAAACATGGTCAGCTGTTCTCCCTTGAGAAAGCGCAACTCCAGCCAGCGGAAGATGTAGTCCATCAGGCTTTTTGCGTAGCCAATCTGCTCGTTTCCAGTCCAGCCGGAAGGCTCGAAGCGCATGTGCGCGAGCTTTTCGCACAGCACCTTGAGCGGAACCCCGTGTTGGAGGCCGACGGAAACCGTCGTGCCGATGGTGTCCATCAAGCCGGAGATTGTGGAGCCTTCCTTCGCCATCTTGATAAAAATCTCGCCGGGAGAGCCATTGGGGTAGAGTCCGACGATGAGATAACCTTCGTGGTTGGCGATCCGGAAGTGATGCGTCACGGACGGCCGCACCTCCGGAAGCCGACGCCTGTTGGCGCGCGGTGGTCCGTCGAGTGGCTCCGATTCGATGAGGGCCGTAGTCTGTGGCATGACAAGCATCCTCGGCCGCAGAGAGAGCGGCTAGCGCGGGCAAATGAGTGTTTTACATGAGGGCGAGGGTAAAAAGTGCAGGATGATGCACTCTTGCGGGGCGCGCCTACGGTGGGAGAAACAGGAGGGGTCGTTGCGATACCGGATAACGCGAGAGAAGATAAGGGCGGCCAAGATGGCCAATGCCCCCCAGACTACCAATCCGGCACAGAGAATAAAGGCAAGAAGATGCTGATGAATGAGTACTGAAGGAGTGGGCATGGCAGGACGGTACAACAAGGCAAACCGCTGAGGGAACGTCTAGACGCGCTGAATGTTCAGCGGTGTTTGCGGAGCGCGCCTCGCGATTCAGCCCATGAAGGTGCGCGAAAGCGCTTCTTTGTAGGGGATTGAGGGTCTGCCCGGAGCGATTTATCCGTCATGATTTTCCCGCCTACCGTAAAGGTTTTTGATATACCGGCGACGTCATAGCCGTCGGGCAGGACCAGATTGCGGCCGATTTGACCGACTAGCGGCAGAAGGATAGCCGCTGGGCAGCCGGAGAGATCTAGGTCGCGGCCAACGTACAAGTTGTCGTCGATGCTCTTGAGGGCGGAACAATCGGTCATAGCACAATCCAGGGCCACGAAAAGGTCACTGCCGACTGTCTGTAGGGATTTGTTTCGTCTCAGTAGAAGCGATCCTTCAATGCGTACACGAGCGTGGACAGTCGTAAGGGCCGGATTATCGCTGCAGTCCAGAGGGCCCTCAACCTTGAGACCTTCCGGCAGTGCGGCGACAGGCGCTTGGGGAACCACGCGCAGCCCTGCAATAACCACTGAATTCTCAGGCAGACAACCCTTGACCAGCAGCGTTCGTGCATGGGCAGGAGACACCATAAGCTGCTCCGTTCATTCGTTTGTGACAACGATAGA
>PMWR01000107.1:0-11586 GCA_003166055.1 Acidobacteriaceae bacterium | reverse complement strand
CGACGGCCAAGGTACGGAAACTCGCCGTCCTGCCAGTCAGGCAGCGAAAAGGTTTGATCAACGGTCGGCAGGACAGGGTTTCTTCCAGGCCCAATGGTCTTCCCAGACATTCCGCAGTACTCCTCCACAAGGCCGCGCCAGCAGGGAAGTGGACCGGGGAAGCCATTCGCGTTTGTTTTATACGGCGATTTACAGGTCTAACTGATTCTATCGATGGTTACCTTCGTGCGCAAGGATAGGCTTAATTAGAGTACTAGGTTAACTAGAGAGACAATAACCAAAAGGATTTGCGCTGTTCTGCACGATCGCCGGAGAGTGTAGAAGAGCCGCATAAGAAAAGGCGATGCGGCCAGGTGGATTCAAAACGACAGGGTAACCGCAGGGTCACCACCGCAGTTACTCCGCAAGGGCCATTTGCGCGCGCACTTCAGTCGACCACTCCTCAATGCGGCCGTAAATATTTGTTGACCACTTACAACGTCTTGATCTGGGCGCGATCAGAGATGCGTTGCATGCGGCGGAGCACAAGGAACACCCCCGCAATGTCGAGATCGAAAATGGCGGCGATGCGCTCAATGGTGAGGATAGACGGAATCGCCACACCACGTTCGATAGTGGAAATGTAGGTACGTCTTGTGTTCAGTGAAGCGGCCAGCTGGGATTGGGTGAGACCGTGCTCCTGGCGGAGCATGCGGATTCCTCTGCCGATGTTCCTGGCATAGGTGGGCATCCTGGGAGTGGGTTGGAGGATTCGCCGGCAGCGGCGGCACAGGCCGTTCGCGGTGCAATACTGGACCAGGCGGCAATGCGGGCAGCGGAGTACTGTGGCGTTTAGCGTGCGGCGAAGGGGCATTAAGGGCTCCAGGCTCCAAAGGGGAGGGTCGCGGCGGCCCGGAGCCCCGCGACTATTGAATGATCTGGTTGTCGGCGCGACTCCACATCTTGTTGAAGTTGGCTTCGTATGCGCGGATGGCGCCAGGGTCGGCCGTGAGGGTCAAGGTGTTGTCCTGTTGCTTCTCGCCGCTGGGCGACCAATTGGCGCTTCCTTCGCGGAGAGTGCAGCCATCGGACCAGCCTTTTATGTGCATGAGGATCCGGGAACCCTTCACGCGAATGGCGATGTTGCGGTTTCCGTGGAAGAGGTTGCCGACATGAGAGCCGCGGCGATCCTCCTGATCGTACTGTTCTCGATCTCGGTAGATTCTTACCTTGCGGCCGTTACCGGCAAAGCGTGTGATGGCCTCCGCCAACTCCCAGTCAGTGAAGGAATACATGGCGACATCCAGATGGTCGCAGTGGGAGTTGACTATGGCCGATGCGTCAATGGCCTCGAGGTTTTCGCTTGGGGCGTAGTGAACAGCGCCGTGGTATGTAGCGGCCGGAACTGACCGGGAGACCAGCGGCGACTGGCCCGCGTATGACGCGCGGGTAGCGGAATGTAGTAGCCCTGCAAGCAGGGATGTCGTGCTGTGGCTACCGCGAAGCAGGGAGAGGGGTTCGGCGGCGGAATTGTGGTGCATCTGACCGGCGTTGTCGCCAACGGCCTGCTCATAAATCCGGTAGCCGCCCCATGCGAAACCTGCGAGAACTAAGAGCGTGACGATAAACCGCATAGGTTACTTCTCCCCAGAAGTGGATTTCGGTGCCACGAGGCGCAGAGCAGACAGAAGACCCGGCGGAAGAGTGATGGGCGTTACCTTATCGAGGTGGCTATGGCGGCATGCGCGGCAACGGCTGCCCTTCAGGGCTTGCTGGAAGCCTTCGGACAGGAAGCTTGGAATAGCCAGCGGTTCGCCGGCTAACGAGATGAAGCTGGGTGTGTTGTCTTCGGTAATCTCGCCGAAGCGCGCCTCAAAGAGCACTCGCCGCAGGTGGCTGTCCGCAGCGCGATGTTTCGGGTCGGCAGATGGGACGATCGTATGCAATGAGATGTGCGTATGAACCTGATTCTCGCTGTATTGGAATATCTCGAAGCGTACCATCACGGTGCCAAAGATGCGCCGGTGCTGTGCGTTGGGCATGACGGTTCGTATCGGCTGGACCAGCTGAAACGGATGACCATCGAGGGGCGCGTAGCCGGCATAGTGGCCTACAGCGCGCCCAGCGCCTCCCGATTCCTCGCCGCGGAGCAGCAGGCGTCCGCTGGATTGACGAACGGCGGCGATAGTGCTGTTGGTGTAGATATGATCCTTCTTGAGAGCTTCAAGCTCCAACGGTGCCAGACCCATGGCGAAGCCGGGCGANNCGCCGGTAACAGGCTGCACGGATGTCTTCGCCGCCACATCCCGCAAAGCAGTGGTAGAGCGGCGGACGTCCGCTGGTCTCGGTGATGTGGAGGTTGTCGCGTCCAGTATCGCGTCCCGCTTCGGCGCAAGAGGGGCACTGGACGTGGTATGTGCGCGCATGGCGGCGTGAGGCTTCGATGAAGAAGCGGATATCGAATTGGCTTTGAGGGGCTGGTCCAAGGAACTCGGAAGGTCTCGTGGGAATCAGGTCTACCGGCATATCCATGCCATTAGTCAGCAACTCAATGTCACGGCGTGAGCACCTGGGAATCCTGCGAAGGTAAGCAAATTGTGCTTCGATCTCCGGTACTGCATCGCGGAACCAGAAACGCTTCATCACTTTGCGGTGAACGCCAAGCGGACCGCGCAGGCCATTGCCCACCTGGCCGGTTTCGAGCGATTCCTGCTTGGGGAAGATCTCGATGCCTTCTTTGTTCCCGCGCGGGCCGCGAATGGCGAGGCCGAGGCGGTCAAGAAGCGAGTAAAGGTAGATCCGACTGAGGCGGGCAGGGATAGGATCGCTACAAAGGACCCACAAGTGGCCACCGCGGCGGGAATCCTCGAGGGCGGGGGACAAACCATCCTCTCTCATCTCCCTGGCGATTTCTTCGAGGTGTTCCTCTGCGCCTGGGTAATCGGCGTCGAGGGCAAACCATTTGCCGCAACTGGACTGCGGGGTCAGAGCGTAGACGCCGATCGTATGTTGGCCGTCAAGATGGCGTTGGATGTGGGTAGAAGTAAGAGGGGCGGCAACGCGTGCCCAGGCAAGAGCTTCACTATCGGCGGGCAACAGGTAGGAGTTCTGCAGGTAGAAGTCCGTGCCGTTGATGAACCACAGCTTGTACTCGGCGACCATGAGCGGTGTAATCCGTGCGGGGTCGAGCAGCGGTGTGGGGGTGCCGTGATCTGTTGCTGCACTGGGCATTGTGCCTAAAGTAGCCCGGCCGAATCCGAGGGGGAAGGTCAATCACGCAAAAAACGCGAGCAAAATGCGCGCCTCTCGGCCGCGAGGCGGAGAACGGGGACTGGTTGAAGCAGGGAAGCCTATGCAGTAAGCCATGGACGCGGGATATTTTTGGAAGTGCCGTTAAAAAAACGTTGTCCAGCGAGGTTCGCATCTCTGCTGCATTAAAGCCGCCCCGGAAGGGTCTGCGAGGCGGCTATATCCGATTCTGGCTTTAGGCAGCGAACTCGGCAAGCTTCTTTTGTCGCTTGCGTTCACGGGCTTCCTCGCGAGCAATTTCTGCTGCAAGGTACGCTTCAAGGGCGGGCCTGACGGCCTCCGTCGGGCTTTGGAGCAATGGCATGACGGCGCGGAGGAGGAACCGGGCGAGGTAGGTCTGGGGGAGCTTCCATTTTTTTGAAAGATCCTGCAGGGTGCGCAACTCGTCATAGGTGAGTTTGGCACTGAAGCAAAGCAAGGACTGCTTCTTGCCGTGGCGGCGTGATCGCGCCAGGTGTTCCTGCTCGATGTTGTTCAGGACCGAGAGCAGAATCTGTTCCTCGTGTTCACCGGGAGTCGGGGAGACGAGGGAGAAGGCGGCCGAGTTATCTGCGATCGCGCCGAGGACGTTGCTGGTTTTCTCCATCTGTTCACCTTTCAGAGTACGTTAGCATGGGCAGAGGGGCGAATCAAGGGCGAAGACGGGAGCTTTGATTTCTCCGCTTGCAGTGTTTGGCGAGCACGTTGGCGATTATGCGCGAATCCAGAATTTCTCCCGGCTACCTGGGCCGTTACCGACTCTCCCTGGTAGATGCAATTCGACCGATAATGCCGTAGCAGAAGGTTGTTGCTCACTCCTCGCATGAAACCTTCCATGAAGACGGCCTCTGAACAGGATGGTGTTCATAGACCTTGCTGAGCTCCATGCATGAATTTGCACTAGACCGCAAATTTCTCCTTTAGAACATTGGAAAGCTCTATGACTCGAAGGCTATCGTGGGAGCAGCTCATGGCTTCATGCTGGGTCAGTAAGCATTAAGATCTATGACGTTCTCAGGGGCGAGGCGACTGTTAAGAAGACGCTTGAACACCTTCACTGATTGGAAATACAACCTGAAAAGTTGTCCCCTTGTGTTCTGTACTGGCAACGGAGAGTTCTGCGTGATGCATCTCTGCGATCCATTTTGCGATTGCCAAGCCCAATCCGCTTCCTTCCACCTGACTACGCGAAGGATCTGTTCGATAAAAGCGGTCGAAAATGTGCGGCAGATCAGTTTGTGAGATTCCTATGCCGCTATCGCTCACCTGTAAGGTTGCCCGTTCCGAAGCCACACTGATCTTCACGTCCACCGTGCCCGGCTCCGGCGTGTATTTCAACGCGTTATCGAGCATGATCCAGACGAGCCTTCGAAGGCTTGAAAAATCCCCAAGCACGTTGATGGAAGAACCGGAACCAGCGGAAACTGTCAGCGTAAGATTTCGTTCATCGGCGATCGGGCGCGCCATCCCACAAGCCTCCTCAATAACCGCAACCAAGTCCACTCTTTCCAAGGCCGCGTCGAAGGAATTGGCATCGGCGCGAGCCAGCGTGAGCATTCCTTCCAGCAGCTCTGAGGCCTTCGAGGACTCGTCCACAATATCCTCAAAAGCTCTGCGGCTATCTGGATCGGCATGAGGATTTCTTAGCGCTACCTCCGCAACCGTACGCGTAAACGACAAAGGGCCGCGCAATTCGTGGGACGCGTCAGCAGTGAACTGCTTGATTTGACTTACCGCTGATTCCAATCGCTGCAGCATGGCATTGCAGGTCTCCGCCAAACGCTGCAGTTCATCCCCAGTACTTGCCACAGGCAGTCTTTCAGATAGATTTCGTATGCTTATCGACCGCGCTGTAGCCGTGATCCTGTCCACCGGCTTCAGGGCCCTGCGGCTTACCCAGTAACCGCCGGCAGATGAAATCATCAGGAGAATTGGGGCCGAGGCAAGCAGGCCTTCCCAGAAACGTTGCAGCACAACGAGGTTTCCTGCTTCAGGAGCTGCTGCAAGAAGGAACAGAGCCCGCCCTCCGAGCGAGTAGGGACGTACGAGCACCCAGTAGGGCTGGTCGCCAGAGTCGATATGCAGGAACCGCTCGGAATCGCCACTCCTGATTGTCGGCCATTTAAAAGCCGATGCTGCAACAGAGGGCGACGGAAAGGCGAGTTGTCCATCGGCACGAAAAACCTCCGCAAGGCCATTTCCTGTTGCGCGAGCAAAGTCTGCAAAGTCTTCGTTGCGATCCGCTTCCTTTTCGTCCTTTGTCTTGGTCAACAACTGTTGCAATCGATCAACGCGGCGAGAGAGCGTCTGATAGCGTTCGTTCTTCAATGTGCTCTTGAGGTTGATCCACATCGCGGTGCCGAAAAGGAGCCAACCCAGGAAAAAGATGCCGCCAAACCAAATAGTCAGGCGGAGCGAGATCGAAAAAGGCCCTTTCAGCATGTATCGCACCGCAGAGAATAGCCGACTCCACGAATGGTGTACAGCAACTCAATCTCCCCCGGTTGCGTAATCTTCGCCCTAAGTGCCCGAATGAAAACGTACAGGCTGTCATAGCCCACATCGGCGTCCGTGCTCCAGCCTCCTTCAATAAGCACTGCATGTGGAACCACTGCAGGGGCACGGCGCATCAGGGTCTCGAGCAGCGCACACTCCGTTCGTGTTAGCGATACGATGCGTTCTCCACGTTGCAGCTCAAACAGATGTGGCCGGAGAATCAGATCCTCGAATACCAGTTCGTGAGGAATAGGGATTGGGGCCCGGCGTGCGGCCGCCCTAACCTTAGCAAGCAATACATCCAGCGCGAATGGTTTGGTTAGATAATCGTCCGCCCCCGCATCGAGACCATGGACGATGTCCTCCATCGAGTCACGCGAGGAAACAATAATGGTCTGCGCGGTAAGCCGGTCGTCCCGCAATTTGCGAATCACGGTGAAGCCATCCATGCGCGGAAGCATCACGTCGAGGAGCATCAGATCGAAATTATTTGTTCTCCCCAGCTTTAACGCGTCCTCTCCATCGAATGCGAGCGTTACCGTATGTCCCTCGCTCTCAAGCGCGCGGCCAATATGACCAGCGAGGCTTCGCTTGTCCTCGACGATCAGAATTCGCATGATCTGAATCCTAAATGCGGAAGATGAATGTTCGGTGAAAATGACGCTTTCCGGCGGCTTCATCAGATTCGGTTTAGAATCGCCTGCCATACTCCCGCCAGATCGAAAAGTTCCCCCGAGCGTGCGGGAATCAAGTTCAGGAAAGAGGCCTTATGTCTGTACTCAATAGAAGTTGGAGCTTGCGCTCCTTCGGTTTGTTATCGGTCCTGGTGCTCTCATTCTTCGTTTCGCATATCTATGCGCAGCAAACCCTTACAGGCGTCATTTCAGGCTCGGTAGTGGACAACTCGGGAGCCGTACTCAAAGGCGCGCAGGTCAAACTGCTTCCCCTTGGTGTCATTGTCGCCACCGACAGCCAGGGAGAGTATGAGATTCCCGCCGTTCCGGCTGGATCGTACACTTTAGCCGTTTCCTATGTCGGCTTCATGCCCTCTGAAACCAAGGTGGACATTGCCGCCGGTGAAATGAAGAACACGCAAATCAAGCTCAACGTGGCATCCGCGAACGATGAAGTTATTGTTACCGCCGAGCGCTTGCACGGCGAGGCGGATTCAATCAACCAGACCCGGACCGCGGACAACATTCTCCAGGTTCTTCCCGCGGAGGTCATCGTCAGCCTGCCCAACGCAAACGTTGCAGATGCCATTGGACGTCTTCCGTCGGTCTCGCTCTACCGTATTGAGGGCGAGGGCGTCTACATTCAGGTGCGCGGCACTGAGCCCCGCCTGACCAACGTCACGGTGGATGGAATCACTATTCCCGCACCCGAGCCCACTGTTCGCGAGGTTCGCTTAGACGTCATCCCCTCATCGATGGTCGATGCGATCGAACTCAACAAGACCCTCTCCGCCAACATCGATGCCGATGGTATCGCCGGATCGGTGAATATCCGCACCAAGACCGCCGGCGAGCGGCCAACCATTGATGCATTTATGGACGGCGGCTACACCAATATTCTGAATGGCCGCGCTTCGAACGCCGAGGGCGTAACAGTAGGAAAGCGCTTCGGTGCAACCAAGCGGTTCGGAATCCTCCTCAATGGCGCCTATGACTACAATGGCCGTGGCATCGACAACTTCCAGCCCGCGCTCGATCCTTACTCGACCTTGGCAGCGCCTTTCTATGACAGCAACACCATCCGCGACTATCGTTACTATCGGTATCGCTATGGAATGTCCGGCGCGGCGGATTTCAAGCTGAACGACAGCACCAGCTTTTTCGCCCATGGCATCTACTCCGACCTGAAGGACTGGGGCGACAAGTGGTACTACAAGCCCGTTTCGCAGGTACTCTCGGCCCCTGGTGTCTACAGCAGCAAGGCCGCCAAGGCTCCCGCCTTTTACACCTCAAGCAAACGTCCCAACGCCTCCGTGGGGACCCTCATCCTGGGCGGGCGTCACGTCGGCGCCAAGTCCTGGTTCACAGCCACTACCTCCGCCTCCTACTCTTATGAGGTTGACTCCGCAGGCAACCCCAAGGCCGATTTCGCGTGGAATGGCGCATCTCTGGGCAATACCTGTGACTACAGCCTGACCGGAGCGGCAGATCTTTATCATCCACACTTCGGAACTTGCGACACCTCGGCCAGCTCGCCGCTTCTGACGGCGTCTAACTGGGTCTTCCAGGATCTCACCACCTCCACCGGCAAGGACTCGCAGCTCAACCTGACCGCGGCCTCTTCCTATGCCCGCAATTACCACGCCGGTTCGCACTTTGGAACATTCGAGATGGGCTTCAAGTTCACCAACGGCCACAAGGCGCAGGATGCCACCGAGACCGTCTATGACGGCTGGGCGGTCACCGGCCCCGGCACAGCCGCGTACACGATGGACAAATTGCAGAGCGGATTCCACAACACAGACTACTTTGGCGGAAACTTTTTCGGCGGCAACTTCGGCCCCGTTTCGGACTTCAACAAAGTCGTCGACTTCACACTGGCCAACCTCGCTGGATCCGTGGACGCGGTCAAGACCGCGGGTGATACCGCTCCCAATCTCTTCGACTTCGTCGAACAGGTTACCGCCGGTTACATGATGAACACCATCGACTTCGGAAAGCTCCATGCGCAGGCCGGCCTCCGCTTTGAAAACACTCAGATGGACACTCTCGGCCATACTCTCTGCTACTACAAAAATCTGGCTGGCGCACAGAAGTGCGGCTTGACGGCGTATACAGGCAGCGGAGAGCAATGGGTGGTTAACGCAGTCAAGAACAATCCATCCTATCTGGACGTTCTGCCCGACGTGCAGTTGCGTTACGCTCTCAACCAGAACTCCGCACTGCGCGCTGTCTATGCGCGCGGCGTAGCTCGTCCCACCCCCTATCTGTTGGTTCCTTATGTTACAGAAGACTCAACGGCGAGCCCTATCTCGGTCTCGGTCGGCAACCCTGGTCTCCGTCCCGAGCACGCCAACAACTACGACCTGCTCTACGAGACATCGCTGCATCCACTGGGCCTGATTCAGGCGGGCTTCTGGTTCAAGCAGTTGACGGCGCCCCAGGTCCCAACTTCCATTTCCGGCGCGATCAACGTCGCCAACCTTCCAGCGGGCTCCATTCCGCCTGCGGAACTGCAGGTCATCGCGAACTATCCGGGGGATGCAATCTCCATCACCGTCAACGGCCAGAACGCTTACCTCTACGGTTTTGAGGCCAGCTACCAGCAGCACTTGAGCTTCTTGCCGGGAGTGCTGAGCGGGCTCGGCATCAACGCCAACTACGGCTACAGCAACTCGCAAGAGAAGGGCCTTCCGCTGCGCCTCGATCACCCCCGTATCATCGACCAGCCCACCAACACCTGGAGGATTAGCCCCTCCTATGACAACAAGCGCCTCTCCGCCCGCGTCGGCCTCGCCTTCGACGGCCCGAGCGTTTTCCAGTACGGCTACACCTCGCCGACCTTGGTCACAGGAGCTGACGTCAGCGGCCTTGGTCCGACCGGCCCCTCCGGCGACACCTGGACGCTGCCTCACTATCAGGTGGATGCACAGGCAAGCTATCGCATCTGGCGCGGCCTGAGCGCCAAGGTGGTCGGCCTCAACCTCAACAATGAAGTCTTCGGCTACTACCAGGGCAGCACTCAATTCCTGAACCAGCGCGAATACTACAAGCCTACCTACACCGGTGGGCTCCGTTACACCTTCGCTGGCGAGCGGTAACTGCCGCCTGAAGGACTTCTGATCCTCAACTGGGGTATGCGCTTCATCGGTTGCGTATACCCCGTTTTTCATAATTACGTTTCGCACTCTCGACGCATGGCCTGCTCGTTGTCCGCATTCAGCGATACTCATTGTGCATGTTGTATCGGGCAACGATGGCTGGTTAATTGCGAGGACCTGTATGAAAAGATCTTTCCTGTTGTTTGCGTGTCTTATTGCTTTTGCCGGCTCTGTGGCAACTGCGCAGATCGTCCCTGCTCCTTCAACAACCGTGGACGCCGACCTGAAGTTCGTAGTTTATTTCAGCCGTCACGGAGTTCGCTCACCAACCGGAAAACCGGCGCAATACAATACATATTCCGTGGCACCCTGGCCAGCGTGGGACGTGCCTCCCGGCTATCTGACCCCGCACGGCTATCACCTGATGGAACTCTTTGGTTCCTATGACAGGATGCAACTTGCGAGCGAAGGGTTAGCCATTTCGGAGGGATGCGGAGACGCTGCAAGCGTAACTTTCTACGCCGACTCGGATCAGCGCACTCGCGAGACTGGCAAGGCGCTTGCTGAAGGACTTTTCCCTGGATGTAACGTCCAAGTCAAGTCTCTGCCTGAGGGCACCAACGATCCGCTCTTTCATCCGAATCCAACCGACTTTGCAGACGCGGATCCCGCATTAGCCACGGCGGCCATCGCGGGACGAATCGGGAAAAATCCCGGAAACGTCACCGATGCTTACCGCAACCAGATTGGTGTGATGGATAAGCTTCTGTCAACTTGCGGTGCCCCATCCGCTACGCTGCAGAAACGGACTTCTCTATTCGATATCCCTGCGAGCCTTGCACTCGGGAAGGGCGAGCATCTTGCGGAATTGCGTGGTCCTCTGAACACGGCGTCTTCGCTCGCAGAGAATCTACTTTTGGAGTACACGCAAGGCATGAGTACCGAGAATGTTGGCTGGGGTTGCGTTACGGGGGCAGATATCCGGTCTCTGATTAACCTGCACACGGCAGCCACTGACTACACCCTGCGCACTCCGGCGATTGCACAAGTTCAGGCGTCCAATCTCCTTACCGACATCCTTCGGAGCTTGGAACAAGCAACATCGAACAAAGAGGTCTCCGGAGCATCAAGCAAGTCCACAGACCGGATGCTCTTCCTGATTGGCCATGACACCAACCTGACGAGTATCGCGGGCTCGTTGGGTCTGAATTGGATTGCCGACGGACGTCGCGATGATACTCCGCCAGGAGGCGCCCTTGTTTTCGAACTCTGGAAGAATCGCAAAAGCGGTGAGTACAGCATTCGGACGTACTTTACGGTGCAGACTCTCGAACAGATGCGAACCGGTGCCGAGTTGACATTGAGCAATCCGCCTCAGCGGGCTCCCGTCTTTATTCCGGGATGCAGCAAAGCGGACTTCTCCTGCAATTGGCAGGACTTTGAAAAAACCATCCACGGGGCGATTGATCCACGGTCCGTCCAGTCAA
Organism: Acidobacteriaceae bacterium; assembly: GCA_003166055.1. The sequence goes on along the minus strand of PMWR01000107.1, from coordinate 561 downwards.
GATAGGGCATTGGTTGTTTCTGGGCGCAGTTAAGCAGTTATGCAGAGAGGCTGATCCGGTGGTCCTTGGTTCGCGAGACTGTCATTAGGAATGAAGCGGCTGGGCAGGCGCATGCAAGGGGACTTTCGAGTCGGTTAGTGTCCGCCGAGCTGTCTCCGCATGATCTTCGGTTGATGAGAACAGGGAGATAACCGGCCAATGTTTATGAGACGCGAAATTGCTAAATAGCTCGATGTGGCGCGGGCGGGAGAGAAGATGTATTATCTTTCAGCCGGTTTTCTTATCTTCAGACAGAGCAGTTCCAGTCGTAACTGAAGTGCAGAATGGCGAGTGCTGGAACATTGAGACCTGTGTGTAGCCAGGTCGGGTTCTCAACGGCCTCGGGGATAGCTGGAATCCATTGTGTGCTGATGTTGCGAACGACGTGTGAAACTCCGAGTTACACAAGCATAGCGTCGTCCTGGCGAAGATATGGCAAGATCGGCATCTGAAAGCGCACTTTTCCAGACACATCAAAATGGGCACTCTTTGGCCGGTTAACAGGCCGGGGCACTCATCGAC
>PMWR01000394.1 GCA_003166055.1 Acidobacteriaceae bacterium | reverse complement strand
TCGTTGGCGCTGCTGGCGGTGATCTCGCAGCAACTGCTGCCGGCCGCCAATGGAATCGGCCGTTACCCAGCCGTCGAAATCCTTGTGGCTACCAGCGGCATGCGCAATTTGATTCGCCGCGGAGATGATCATCAACTCCGGGCGAACATCGAGACCGGACGCGCCGAAGGCATGTTGACCATGGAACAGTCGCTGGGCGAACTGGTGCGCGCAGGACGCGTGTCGCGCGAAACGGCGTTTGCCCACTGCAACCACCCGGAGGATTTGCGACGGCACCTGATTCTCTAGCACGAAGCAGCATGGAAGGCCACATGGCCGACGGATGGCCTTTCAGGTCTCCCGCCCATCGACCACCGACCCCAGCAACGAAGACCTGTTCCCTTATCCCACGGACAAAGACCCGTCCGCGGGGATCCCGTGTCGCCGTGTCCAGAGGGCGCCCACCCGCGCCTCTCGACGGATGGAGCACCCTCGAATTAGCACCAGGAACGGTGCAGAACGGCGGTTTCTCCGACGTGTGGGTGTCTGTAACTTGTTTGTTTTCTTAAGATGTAAAATGGCGAAACACCTAAGTGCTTTGTTTTCAGGTAGATGATAAAAGGGGGTAGGGGGGGTGGGGTCCAGGGGGGTACAAACCGGGCACATCCCTGACATTTTGAACTGACGAATTTGTGGATTCGCTTTCACAATTCCCATTGTGCGCCAAGAGGGGGAAATTATCGGCAAATCGACGCCGTTTTTTTTGAGAGCTGAATCACGCCATCGCTCCGGGACGGCGAGGTCTTGGGGGCCGCGGGTTGTGCTTCGCTCTGCCTGTGGCTGTTCTCACTTCGTCTCTCCCGGACGTCGGTTCATTTGCAATGTCGCTCCTCTGGCTGTAATCATCGCTGCGATTGCTTTTGAGGGCTCCCGAGTGAAACCAAGCGCACTTTTTCTAATTGTGACTTCAGCGGCTTTGTCCCCATGTCTTTTGGCGCAGCAGGCGGCATGGCAGCCCGCGCCCGGCCATCTTACGTTGCCGCTATGGCCCGGCGTCGCGCCGGGAGCACTGGCCAAGGGAGCGCAGGCCAATCCGCCGGCAGAAGCGGACATGACCACGGCCAAAGACAACCTGATTGCCGGCAAGCCGCTTGTTCGCCTCGGCAACGTCTCCACGCCGACGCTCACGCTCTACCAGCCGGCGAAAGGCATGAGCACCGGCGCGGCCATCGTGGTTTTTCCGGGAGGCGGCTACAAGATTCTGGCCATCGATCTCGAGGGCACAGAAGTTTGCGACTGGCTGAACTCGGCCGGCATTACCTGTGTGCTGGTCAAGTACCGCGTACCCGACTCCGGACCCTATCCAAAATCTTCAGCGGCGCTTCAGGATGCGCAGCGCGCTGTAGGCCTGGTGCGGGAGCATGCGACCGAATGGGGCATCGATCCAAAGCGTGTGGGAGTGCTTGGATTTTCAGCGGGAGCGCACCTGGCAGCGGCGCTGAGCACGCACTACGATCAGCGGCTCTACGACCCGATGGATGCGGCCGACAAGCTGAGCTGCCGGCCTGATTTCGCGGTGATTGTCTATCCCGGCTACCTGGCGCTGGCGGATAAGAGTTTTGCTCCCAATGCGGACATCAATCCCACCGCCGATACACCGCCCACGTCCATCGTGCAGGCCGAGGACGATCCGGTGCATGTGGAGAATGCGGTGGTCTACTTTCTCCAGCTCAAGAACGCCAAGGTTCCTGCCGAGTTGCACATCTATGCGCAGGGCGGGCACGGGTACGGGCTGAGGCGCACCGCACTGCCGGTGACTACCTGGCCGCAGGCTGTGGAGACGTGGCTGCACACCATTGGCATTCTGGGCACTCATTCAGAAGTGCGTTAACAACCTGTGGTGAAAGTCAAAACATCGGGAAAACCATCCCTCGGGGGCTAAAGCCCCATTGATTCCTGGGACTTTACGGCACGACTAAAGTCGTGCCCTTTCAAAACCGGCCTTCTACCACAGGCTGTTTAACAGGCCATGGGCCGCGGGTACAATCATCGTCATGCTGCTGGCTGTTCTCACCATCTCGGACCGTTGCTCGCAAGGCCTGCTCACCGACACTGCGGGGCCGGCTGTGGTTGGCTTGCTACGCGAGTGCTGGCCTGCGGCGGAGATCTGGACCGGCCTGCTGGCGGACGATGAAGATGCGATTGCCGCCACTCTTGAAAAACTCAGCCAGCAAGGTGCGGCCCTGGTGCTGACCGTGGGCGGTACCGGCATGGGGCCGCGCGACCGCACGCCGGAAGCTACGCGNNAACCTGCCGGGGAGCCAGCGCGGAGCCGAAGAGAGCCTGGCTTCCATTCTGACCCTCGTCAAGCACGGGATCGAAGTTGCCGCCGGCGGGCAATCCCATCCGTAAATCGGATTACTTGGCGCTTCCTGTTCAATAGGCGCCGACAATTGCGGGAAACGCTTTCCAATTTGCGGTATCCGAGATTGTTTGGACTTCAAGTTCCGGCTGAACCACGCGGGGAAGTTCCCTCATAAATGGGGCTTTTCAGAGGGCTTGCACCTGAATTCTCTAAAAAATCAAGATCGAGAAACACTGGGAAAGCGTACAATTCTCTTACTTTGAGTACGCCCAGAAGCAAGCCCACAAACACTCGCCGCCCCGGAGCCACAAGCATCCGCGATGTGGCCAAGCGTGCCGGCGTATCGATCGCCACCGTATCGCGCGCGGTGAATCGCATTCCTTCGGTCGACCCGGCGTTGGCTGAGAAGGTTTGGCGCGCCATCGAAGAGGTGGGTTACCTGCCCAACACGCAGGCGCGCGCGCTGGTGTCAGGGCGCAGCCGCATGCTGGGCCTGATTGTTTCGGAAATCACCAATCCGTTTTTTCCGGAGCTGGTGCAGGAGTTTGAAAACCTGGCAGTGGCCCAGGGCTACGAGGTGCTGATCGGCTCAACCAACTATGAGCCGGCGCGGACCGAGTCGCTGATTCGCCGCATGCTGCAGCGCAACGTGGATGGCGTGGCCGTGATGACCTTCGGCATTGAGGAAGAGTTGGTGCAGAAGCTGGTGGAGCGGGAGTTTCCCCTGGTGTTTGTGGACGCCGGTCCGGACCTGCCCAATATCCGCGTGCTCAAGGTGAATTATGGCGAGGGGATTCGCCAGGCGGTGCAGCACCTGGCGGCGCTCGGGCACCGGCGGATCGCCTTTATCACCGGCCCGCTTCGGCTGCGCTCCGCCATGGCGCGGCGCGATGCTTACCTGAAGTCGATGGCCGAACTGGGATTGACCGTTCCCGCCGAACACATTGTGGAGGGCAATCACACCATGGAGGGCGGCATCGGCGCAATGGAACAACTGACGGCGCTGTCAGAGCTTCCTACGGCGGTACTCTGCTCGAACGATATGACCGCAATCGGCGCCCTGCACGCGCTCTTCAAGACGACCCACAATGTGCCGGAAGAGATATCCGTGGTGGGATTCGACGACATTCACCTGGCCCAGTTCATGCTGCCGCCGCTGACCACGGTGCAGATGGCGTGCAAGGACCTGGCTGCGGCCGCGGTGGAGGCGCTGCGCGCCGGCATTGAGCAGGACCACCCCAAAGCCGCTAAGCGCGAGTGGCAGATTTCGACGCGGCTGGTGGTACGCCAGTCAACGGCCTTCCCGCGCGGGACGCTGCCGGCGCTTCGAGAGAGTGCAGCCGGAAGGGGCCGCGACGGTGGAGCTAAATAGAGTTGCCTCTCTTCCGGCAGTTCAGCCGCCGGATTGCCTTTTTCAGAGACTGATCAGGCAGCGACGGAATCGTCGCCTTCCTT
>PMWR01000147.1 GCA_003166055.1 Acidobacteriaceae bacterium | reverse complement strand
CGTCCAAGTGCTTTTCCAGCGAGAAGCGGTTGTGAATGTCGGTCAGCAGGTCGAACTCCGAGCGGCGGACCAGATCGGAGTAGAGCCGGCGAGTTTCAATAGCCAGGGCAGCCAGTGCGGTGGCTACGGAGATGGACTCGGATTCGATGCTGTGGAACTTGGCCTGAGGATTGAAGGCGGCAAAGATTTCTCCGAGAGGGGGCCCGGAGCGCGCAGGGATCTCCTGACGAAGAATGCGCAAGGCGGGGAGGTTCTTCGGGCAGTTTCCCAGGAGCGCACCGCCAGCGATCTGGCACCAGCAGGGCGCGCCTTTCAGCCGGAACGAGACCAGCTCAGTGATCTGTTCGATGATTTCGGCGAGGGGACGGGTGCCGTTGATGTCCTCAAGGATGCGGCTGCGGCGGCGCTCAATGGAGGCCAATGCGGCGGTTTGTTGCCGGGCCCGGCGCTCAATGGACCAGCTTCTGGCGCCCACGGCGAAAACAATGAAGAGCAGCAGGCCGACAGCGAAAGTCAGGTTGCGTACGGTGAGCAGCGAAGGGCGTGCGACGACTGCAATGTCGTCAAAAGAGCGCAGCAGGATATCGAACGGCACTTCGTGGTCGAATGGATTGGAATCCTCAAGGATACAGATGCCGGTGACACGTATCCGGGCCCCCAGCGGTATCTGCTTCATGGGCGGCAAATTCAAGCCTTCGATTCCCGGATGGCGATAGATAGCGGAGAACAGTTGGCCATCGGAGACCAGGACATACTCATCCTGCGCGCTCTGCCGGACCTCCATTACCACCTGCCCTTCGATGGAGACCAGGTCGAATACGTCCTTGCTTGAGGTGAGCTGGCGTCTGGTTACCGGCCTGGGCGGGATGGGAGCATAAACCGGCCTTTCCTGAATTTCGCCGTCATTCAGGATCAGAAAGCCGTCATGCAGATCGGGGAAGCCTGTTACGCTTGCCTGGCTGCCGACGCGCACGGGTTCCTCGAAGTGGGTCATGATCCACAGGCTCTTTGCGCCGCTCTGAAGAACAAGGGCCGAACCGGGCTGATAGTAGGTGATGGTTCCCTGGACCCTGATTCTTGGGGTGGAATTCGTCACATGGAAGCCGCTGAGAATCTTGTCCATCTGCGTGACGGGGAGCGACCAGGCGCTTATGCCGGCGCGTTTGAGAATCCTTACGTCCGCAATCGACGGAACGGAGAGTCCAACCCCAACCTGTTGCATTTTGCCATCGAACTTTGCGCCGGCGGTTCCGGTGACCACTACCTCGGCATCCAGCAGTTCCTGGAGCGCGCTCGAATCGGAGCTATTCACCCATGTATCGATTGTGCCCCCGTCGGCATGCAGGTACAGATGAACGATATAGTGGCCGCTACTCGATATTCGGTCGGCGCTGTGGACCACGGCGTGGACGGCGACGCGCATGCAATCGTACTGGTCGCGCATCAACTCGTCGAAGGTGGCCGGCACGGGCTGGGGCAGGGCGCCATGGCGGAGCACGGTGACGTTGTCGGCGTGCACAATGGGGCGGAAGCTGTCCTGTACCCTTCCCTGTATCAGCACGCGATCGCCGGGAGCGAGCTTCAAATTGGCTTTTGCCCACACGTAGATGCCTGCGTCGCCGTCCTCGACAAACAGCGAGGTTTCATTCGCTGCCCTGTAGGTCACCGTAGCTTCGAAGGCGGCGGGCGGCTCCTTGCCAGCCTCTGCATGGCTGAGGGCGTGAATGGCGCGCAGGGTCGTAAGCGGGGCCGGCGCCCCTGCCCAAAGGGCCGAGGCACAAATCAGGATGGCCGGGAGCGGGATGAACGCCAAGGGGAAACCGGCGAATTTTGCGAACAGTTTCTTCATTTCATCTTCGGAATCCGGCACGCGTCTTCAAAGAACCTCGGTCCTGTTGAGTACCATCGGCAAAAGCCGGTAAACAGTTCAATCCGCCGCACAAAAAGCCTACACTCTGGAACGCCCTTTGCCTGACTCGAAATGAACAGTTGGATCGGATCATGACCGGGGCGCGGGCCACGAGAACCGGATAACGGCCAACCAAGCCGGAATCGGGCAATATCACGGGAGATCGTTGGGTGTTAAGCCGGTGGTTTCTCTATCCGGGTGAAGATTGGAACGGTTCTGCCTGGTGTGTTTTGACACGTACATGGCGGCGTCTGAGGCGCTGAACAGGCTGTCTCTGGTCGAGCCGTCCTCAGGGTAGATGGCCAGGCCGACGCTGGCCGAGCCATGCAGGACGTACCCCTCGACCGGAAACGGCTCATCGAAACAGAGTTCCAGGCGGTGCGCAATCTCTTCGGCTACTGCGCGGCTTCGAACCATCGAAACCAGCACGGCGAATTCGTCGCCGCCCAGTCTCGCCAGCATGTCGTGAGACCGTAGCTGGCGTTTCATGCGCATCGCCACTTCCTGCAGATACAGGTCGCCGACGCGGTGCCCATAGACATCGTTCACCTGCTTGAATTCATCGAGGTCGATGTAGATCAGGCCGAAGATGCCGGCATT